>JALZUX010000129.1 GCA_023301405.1 Granulosicoccaceae bacterium
GGTGAAGGTCCCTACAACGGGATGTTGTCTGTGTATATTGATCCAAAGGTCACTGACGATGGTCATGACTTTGGCGTAGCGGTGAATGAATACATTGAATTTGTCAGGGGCGGCGCGTCCCGCCGATGGCTGTGAATCCGTGATGATTCCGGGTGACCCTGAGCGCAACGCCCGTCATGCTCGAAAAAACCCATTACCTCTGACCAAGGAAACGTGGGAAAGTATTGTTGCAGCAGCTGAACACTACGAATTTAAATCACCATTATGAGGCCAAATAAGTTATGTCGTTATCAATAGAAAGTAGTTTGTTCGGGGTGACTAAAGAAGGTCGATCTGTTGAACAATATGCGCTTCGTAACAATAACGGGATTGAAGTCAGGGTGATAACATTCGGTGGTGTCATTACGTCGTTGTTGGTGCCTGATGAAGCTGGTCGCCTTGTTGATATTATTTTAGGTTACGACACTCTTCAGCAGTATGAATCCTGTGGCATATCTATGGGTTGTATTGTCGGACGCTATGGCAATCGCATTGCTAATGCGTGCTTTACGCTAGACGGGGTGCAATACCCACTGGAAGCCAATAACAACGGCCATCATCTGCACGGTGGATCGGACGGGTTTCAAAAGGTTGTCTGGAACGCAGAGATTGATCACACCAATGTGGCTGGTGAACGTTTGCATGCTGATCAACCTGCCGTTCCCAGGCTTGTGCTAAGCCATGTTAGTAAGGACGGGCAGGGGGGTTACCCGGGAACACTGCAGGTACAGGTAGCCTACTCGCTCAATGATGATAACGAGCTAACTATCCAGTACCAAGCCACCACTAACCGACCTACGGTAATTAATTTAACCAGTCATGGCTATTTCAATTTGAAAGGACATCAGTATGCGGGCGTTGATGGCGTGCTTGGTCACCAATTGCAAATATCAGCAGAGCAATTTGTATCCACCAACAACGAAGGCATACCACTGCCCGACCTGTGTGACGTAGAGGGAACACCTATGGACTTCCGCACCGCTACTGCGATTGGTGACCATATTACTAGTAATCATCAGCAGCTGGTTGCGGGGTCTGGTTATGACCACACGTGGGTTCTTAGTGGCAGCGGCCCGTTGCGTTTTGCGGCTCTTTTATCAGATCCGGAATCCGGCCGACGTCTGCAGGTATCTACAACGCAGCCCGGTATGCAATTTTATACAGCAAACCATGTGAATCACTGCGCCGGTAAGGCTGGAGCGGAGTATCAGCGGCGCGGGGCGGTGTGCCTTGAGACGCAGCATTTTCCAGATTCGCCCAATCGGCCTGATTTCCCCTCTACTGTGCTGCGTGAAACTGAAAAATTATCAGAGACAACCGTTTATCGGGTTTATCCGTAGTTGATAGTGCACAAAGTGAATTGTTCTATTTTTGAAGCGATTTGATTCAAAAAGTTAACAGTGTCACGGCAGCAATTATGGATGATCGTTATAATTGCCCTATCGACACACGCAGAGCGAAATCTATGTCACCAGTTATCGGTTGTTTGTTAATTTCCTTGGTCACAATAGCAATAGTTAGTAGAAGGGATGCTATAAAGCCTGCTAACTAGTGCTAGTCCAGAACGACGCCTAGCGGGTTGTAAGCCTTGCTAATGTGCGTGTCCTGCTCAAGCTCACAGCGTATTCCAGAGGCGTAGTGTGCTTGAGTGGTTCTGTGCGATCAACGAGTTTAGTAAATAGGAGATTTTATGTTGTATAATCAAACAGAAAGCGCGACCATACAGCAGTGAATAGAAAAGTAATTACCTCAGGTGACGTGGCAAAACTAGCCAACGTTTCTCAGTCGGCAGTAAGCCGCGCGTTTACGGAAGGCGCCAGTGTTGCGCCCGAGACCCGTGAAAGAATCCTTCAGGCAGCGACAGCTCTGGGCTATCGGCCCAATGCGCTTGCCCGGGCAATGATCAGCGGTCGATCTAAGATTATTGCCTTATTGGTAGCCTATTTAGATAACCAGTTCTATCCGTCGGTTATCGACATGATATCTCGCCAGTTACAGGAAGATGGCTACAACGTGATGTTGTTCATCTCTAATCCAGGCAAGCAAGACGCACTGGTGCAGAAAATCATGCAGTATCAGGTTGAGGGCATCATCATGGCGTCATCAACACTTTCATCAGTAGTGGCGACAGAATGCGCTAAAACGGGTATTTCCGTCGTGTTTTTTAATCGCTTTGTGCCGGCAGTTCCTGCTAGTAGTGTCACTTCCGATAATCTGCGTGGTGGCGGGCTAGTGGCCGATTACCTTATTCGGGGTGGGCACCGAAAAATTGGCTTTATTGCGGGTGATGAAGATTCCTCGACCAATCGTGATCGTGAGGCCGGGTTTTATAACGCTTTGGGGGCTCTGGGGGTGACTGTTCTCCATCGAGCTGTTGGTGGCTATCAATTCGATCGGGCTAAGCAGGCAACTCGTGAGATGTTTGGTCGACCCGACGACCGCCCTGACGCGGTTTTTGTGGCCAATGACCATATGGCATTTGCAGTGATGGATGTTTTACGAGGCGAGTTAAACTTAAGGATTCCCGAAGATGTATCGGTGATTGGCTTTGATGACGTTCCAAGTGCCTCGTGGAATGGCTACAATTTGACAACGGTGAAACAGAATTTGACTACTATGGTCAACGAAACCCTATCCATATTACTTGATCAAATAGACAATCAGGCAGTGCAAAACCGTGCGTCTGTGGTGCCGGTAGAATTAGTCGTGCGTGGTACCTGCAGGTTGCCTAAGGAAGATCACTAGAGGTAGGCGCAGGGTAACATTACCCCCCGCGCATTGCTTATTGGGTCAGTATTGCTAGTGGTGTGTGTGTCCATGGACTACGACTCGTGCACCAAATTATGTTTTAAGCCAACGTTTCAGATCTTAGGCGCTAAATTGCAGAGAAAATAATCACAAATACGAAAGCAACGGCCGCTAACTTAGCGCTCTCTAATGCGACATCAAGCGTGTGAAATAGATTCGGGTGGTGAGCTAGATTCTGATGTCTGAAGCGTCGAAATCGGATTTTGGTTTTTTTTATCATAGAAATTCTCCCTGTTTTCTTTTTTGATAACCAATAGGTTTAGCAAGAAAACCCCGAAAAGCAAGACAGGAGGCCAGTTTGGTTTATTTTGTTGTACAGCTTTGTGCAATGAAGAACAGAATTGGCATAGTTGCTAAGTCAATTATTTGGTGCGCTGGTGCAGTATCTGAGCGCAGTTTGATTTACTATACCCCCTGTCTCCTACTCATTTGCCTGTCGATTCATGAAGCTGTACATCGCCGAAAAACCTAGTCTTGGTCGTGCTATCGCCGAAGTGCTGCCCGGGCCAATGCAACGTGGTGATGGCTTCATTAAGTTGGCCAATGGCGATTGCGTGAGTTGGTGCATCGGTCACCTACTTGAGCAGGCCGAGCCCCATGTGTATGACCCGGAGTTCAAATCCTGGCGCATGCAACATTTGCCAATAATACCCGAACAGTGGAAGCTCAAGCCAAAAGCAAATACTAAAAAGCAATTGGCCGTGCTGAAGAAACTGGTGGCCGACGCCGACTCATTGGTGCATGCCGGTGACCCGGATCGTGAAGGTCAATTATTGGTTGATCAGGTGATCTCTTATCTGAAGGTGAGTGCCAAACGGCGTGCTCAGGTCGAGCGCCTTTTAATCAATGATTTGAATCCTGCCGCCGTGCAGCAGGCGCTTACCCGATTAGACAAAAACACCAGTTATGTGCCGCTGTCGTCTTCGGCACTGGCCCGCTCCAGAGCAGACTGGCTATACGGCATCAACATGACTCGCGCTTACACTATTCAAGGGCGTAAAGTGGGATATGACGGGGTGCTGTCAGTAGGCCGGGTGCAAACCCCAGTACTTGGGCTGGTGGTACGGCGTTGCGAAGAAATTGAAAATTTTGTTTCCAAGCCGTTTTATGAAGTACTGGCGCATTTAAAAACACAGCAATCTGAACAATTCACGGCCACCTGGCAACCTAGTGAGGCCTGTCAACCTTACATGGATGAAGCCGGCCGCGTGTTGGTTAAGAAGCTTGCCGAAACGGTGGTTGACAGAATCACCGACAAACCAGCCAGTGTTCAATCAGCCAGTCGCAAAAACAAAAAACAGTCACAGCCGCTGCCTTACAGCCTGTCTATTTTGCAGATTGACGCGGGTCGCCGCTACGGTATGAGTGCACAGGATGTATTGTCTTGTTGCCAAACCTTGTATGAGAGACACAAGCTCATTACTTATCCACGGTCAGACTGTCGCTTCCTGCCTGAGGAACACTATTCACAGTCAGGTGCCGTATTAGACGCCATTGCACAGAACGACAATAATTTTACCAAACTTGTCGAAAACGCTGATCGGAAAATCCGTACCGCTGCGTGGAACGATAAAAAAATTACCGCCCATCACGCTATTATCCCAACCACTCGTAAACTGGATACGCAACGATTGTCAGCACAAGAGCGGCAGGTCTATGCTCTGGTGGCGCGGCAGTATCTTGCACAGTTTTATCCTGTTCACGAATACGCAGACACCCGTGTTGAAGTATTGATAGAGAGTGGCTTGTTTGTCGCTAACGCAAAAACCATCCTCAAAGTAGGCTGGAAAGTGCTGTTTAATAGTGACAAGGGTAAAGGTAATGTTGAAAGCACCCTGCCAGATCTAAAAAAGGGGCAAGCGCTTCATTGTGAAAAAGGCGAGTTACTCGAAAAAAACACCACACCACCTGCCTACTTTACTGATGCAACCTTGCTTGCAGCGATGACCGGTATAGCGCGCTATGTGACCTCGAAAGAGATAAGAAAAATTCTTAAAGACACAGATGGCTTAGGCACAGAGGCAACTCGTGCAGGTATCATAGAGCTATTGTTCCGGCGTGGTTTTATGGTGCGACAGGGAAAGCAAATTCATGATACCGATGCAGGGCGAGGGTTGATTAGGTCATTGCCCGAAGCCGCTACGCATCCCGATATGACAGCGCACTGGGAAGCCACTCTTGAACAAATAAGCCAGCGCGAAGCAAGCTACAATGATTTCATGGACCCCTTGCTCACCCGGCTCAGGGAGTTGGTGGCAGGTAGTGCGACTAACTCTGTGTCGGCACTGCAGGGTGTAAAGGCGGTTAAGACTGCAAAGAAAAAACCGTATTTTAAGAAAAAAACGACATTTAAAAAGAAAAGTGTCAGAAAAAAGACTGCTAAAAAGAAAAAGTAGTGTAGTCGTTTTTAAAGACAGTCTACTGCGAATCCATGGGCAAGGCTGGTCGCGCCTGAGATTAAATTTAAGTGGGGAAAAATGAAAAACGGTGGTGAACATATAGTTAATGCGCTTGAGTCTCTAGGGGTTAAGCGTATTTTTTGCGTACCCGGTGAAAGTTATCTACCGGTACTTGATGCGCTGCACGACAGCAGCATCATCGCGACTGTTTGCCGTCAGGAAGGTGGTGCTGCCATGATGGCTGAGGCCACAGGAAAAATAAGCGGCGCACCTGGAATTTGTTTCGTGACTCGTGGGCCCGGGGCCACCAATGCTTCTTCTGGTGTGCATGTGGCCGCTCAGGACTCCACTCCTATGATTCTATTCGTTGGGCAGATCGCCACCACGCGACGTCACCGGGAAGCGTTTCAAGAGGTTGACTACCAACAGTTCTACGGCGGCATGGCTAAATGGGTCGCAGAGATCGACACAACAGATCGTATTGCGGAAATGGTATCCCGTGCGTGGCATGTTGCCACCAGTGGTCGGCCGGGGCCCGTCGTGTTGGTGCTACCTGAAGACACCCTGACCGGGACCGCCAACCAACAAACCCTGAGTGCTCATCACACCACAGAAACCCATCCGGGACAGGCTGAGATAACACAGCTAATTAAGCGACTGGAAGCAGCTGACAAGCCTTTGATAATTTTAGGTGGCAGCCGTTGGACTGAAGCAGCGGTAAATGACATCACAGCGTTCGCTGAACGTTTTCAGCTGCCGGTAGCTTGTTCGTTCAGACGACAAATGTTGTTTGATCACCATCATCAATGCTATGCCGGTGACATTGGTCTGGGGCTTAACCCGGCACTGGCAAGCAGAATAAAACAATCAGACTGCCTATTGGTCGTCGGGGGGCGAATGTCTGAAGTACCATCACAGGATTTTGCGTTGCTTGATATCCCCCAGCCTAGTCAGCCTTTGGTGCATGTGCATCCTGATCCACTGGAGCTGGGTAAGTTGTATAAGCCCGTGCAAGCAATAAACGCCAGTCCGGTAGCGTTTTGTGCGGCGTTAAGCCAGATTCCCCAACCGGGTAACGTAAGGTGGGCGGGGCAGGCTGCGGCGGCGCACCAGCAATATGAAGAGTGGTCATCACTGGATGGCACTTTACCTCGCGCAGATATCATGCGCGGCGTTATGCAGCATTTGGCTGAAACTTTGTCAGCCGATGCGGTTCTTTGCAACGGTGCAGGAAACTACGCAAGCTGGATCCATCGCTACTGGCGCTTCCGCAAGTTTGGATCGCAAGTGTCACCTACCAGTGGATCCATGGGATACGGGCTGCCCGCGGCGATTGCCGCCAAGCTTCATAGTCCTGAAAAAACAGTGATAGCCTTTGCCGGTGACGGATGTTTTCAGATGACCAGTCAGGAGTTTGGAACAGCAGTAGAGTCAGGGGCAGCGGTTATTGTTCTTGTGATAGATAATGGCATGTATGGCACCATCAGAATGCACCAGGAAATGCATTTTCCGGGGCGTGTTTCAGCAACCGACTTATTTAACCCTGACTTCGCAGCAATAGCCAGAGCCTATGGTGCGTATGGGGCTACAGTTACTAGTGTCAATGAGTTTCCGCAATTTTTTGAAGATGCGCTTAACAGTGGAGGCCCTGCGTTGATACGAATTATGGTTGACCCTGACAGCCTGACCCCCACATTATCATTGGCATCAATGAGTGAATAGCGTAGACCGCGTTAGTGGTGTCAAAGAAAGCAATGACACTGTGTGCCCGATTAAAGAAAAGACGTGAAGCGCTACATTATCCGGACTTAACTCTATGGCTGACATTGCCGCTGTTGAAGCGCAATTATTTAAAATACCGTTGTCTGAAGTATTGCACGATGCAAAGCACGGTGCGCATTCTCACTTTGAATTACTGACTGTTGTTATAACGCTTGATAGCGGCCAAAAAGGTTGTGGGTATACCTATACCGGTGGTCGCGGGGGCGCGGCCATTTTAGCGATGGTGCAAAATGATTTTGCTCCGTTTTTACTGGGTAAAGATGCCGCCAACGTTGAGCAACTGTACGAAGACATGCAGTGGCACATTCATTATGTAGGCCGTGGCGGTATTGCCTCGTTTGCTATTTCCGCCTGTGATATTGCCTTGTGGGACATACGCGGTAAATCACTGGGGTTGCCATTGTGGAAAATGGCTGGTGGAGCGGGGCGAAGTTGTAAGGCCTATTGTGGTGGAATAGATTTGCAGTTTCCGCTGACAAAGCTTCTGAGCAACGTAGCGGGGTATCTTGCTGACGGGTTTAACGGAGTAAAAATAAAAGTGGGTCAGCCTGAACTGAAGGATGATATCAACCGGGTTGAATCTGTTCGCAAACTCATTGGCCCGGATATCAATTTTATGGTTGATGCCAATTACTCGATGAACCGGGAGCAGGCAACGGAAGCAGCCATTGCGTTTGCGGATTATAATATTTTATGGTTTGAAGAACCCATTGTCCCTGATGATTATCAAGGCTATGCGCAAATCGCACAGGCCACCGGTGTGCCGCTCGCCATGGGTGAAAATTTACACACAATCCATGAATTTGAATACGCGTTTGCCCAGTCAGAGTTGTCTTTTATTCAACCCGATGCATCCAATTGCGGTGGCATAACCGGCTGGTTGCAGGTAGCAAAGCAAGCGCGTCAACATCAAATGCCCTGTTGCAGTCACGGTATGCAGGAATTACATGTAAGCCTTGTGTCAGCAGTGTCAAAGGTTAATCAGCCCCAAGCGGGTTGGCTTGAAGTGCATTCGTTTCCCATTGACCAATACACCACGCGACCTCTGGTTGTTGAAAATTGCCTGGCTATTGCACCTGATAATCCTGGTGTAGGAGTTGAGTTTGACTGGAATAAGCTAGCGGCAGCTCATGACACCCATTAATTTAAAATTAATAGAAGTTCTTAAGCGAGTACAGCAATGATCGCTTGACCTTCAGCGTGCTGTTAGTGAATAAATAATGCTTAAAAAGTTGTAGCTATACAGCTCGTTTCACTGAACCAATACATCATTACCCTATAAATATTGGGTGTTGTGACTATTCAGAGTGCGCCTGTCATGTTCGTGGGGTAGGAGTTTGCGCGCAATATACACCGGTATTTGTGCACGAACGACACCGCCCACGGACGCAACAGGTACGCTCTGAACAGTGACAGAAACTTAATCAACAACTTCTGGAGGATAACTTATGGAAACAATTGGCGTAATCGGTATAGGTAATATGGGGTCAGGCCTTGCTAAAAACCTGATGAAAGCAGGTTATACCGTTAATGGTCATGACCTACTGGCTGCACGGCTGGAAGAGTTTGTTGAGATGGGCGGGGTAGCGGCCACTAGTGCCGCCGATGTTGGTAAATCGGCCAGTGCTGTTTTTATTATGGTGATGAACGGAGACCAAGCGAAGGCGGTAATCTTTGGTAATAATGATGGCGATGACGGGCTGATATCTACCATGAAACCCGGTGGTGCTATATTGCTAACGGCTACCATACACGCGAAAGAGGCCATTGAAATTTCAGGGCAGCTGCAGGGAAGTGGTCTTGAATTAATTGATGCCCCGGTGAGTGGTGGCAGGCCCGGTGCCCACGGTGGAACGCTAACCCTAATGGCTTCCGCGCCAGATGCCGTGATGCAAAAGTGGCATCCGGTGCTTAACGCGGTAAGCGGCACCATTCATCATGTGGGTCAGGAAGCCGGGGTCGGGCAAACCGTTAAAGGCTGTCTACAGTCATTGATTGGCTCCATTTTCAGTGCAACGTTCGAGGCTTCTGTACTGGCAGCAAAGGCGGGTGTTGACGCTGATGCCCTTTATAATGTGTTTAGTACGTCGGCGGCAGGGTGCGGCATTACAAATACTGCTCTCGGAAATGTCATTGATCGTAAATTTCAAGATACCGGCAGCCATATCAGTACCATGTACAAAGACCTGACCATCAGTATGGATCTGGCCCGTCAGCACGGGGTGCCCTTATTTACCGCGGCAACGGCGATGCAGCTTTTTCAGGCTGGTATTACCCGGCATCCTGATGCAGATAACCAGACGGTAGCAAAAATCACCGAAGAAATTGTTGGTGTGCAGTTAGCGCGCAAACCAGTGTAGTATCGATAAGCTACGCATAGTCAATCCAAGGCTTTGGTTGGCCGAAGCGTACTAAACGCATAACTCAGGAGTTGTGGCTTTGAGTCTTACAGAGTTGCCAAGTGATTTGCCGGTACCGCAAGATAACGGCGAGGCAGATCACCTTAACGGTATGCATTTTCCAAATGAAGCATTTAAAACGACCAGTGGTGGTACTCAAAACCTGAGTCAAGTGCAAGCCACTGTGGTGCTGTATATATACCCGATGACAGGTCGGCCAGATATCGATTTGCCTGACAACTGGGATGCCATTCCCGGTGCTCGGGGTTGTACCCCTCAGTCATGTAGCTTCAGAGATCATTATGCCGAACTGCAGTCATTGAACGCGCAGGTCTATGGCTTGAGTGCGCAAGATACTGACTATCAGTTAGAAGCGTCAGAACGGCTTCATCTGCCGTTTCCGCTGTTGAGTGACAATAAGTTGAAACTAAAAACGTTATTGAACATACCCACTTTTACTGTAGATGCCATGGAGCTCTATCAGCGCATTACATTCATTATCCAAGATGGAATGATAAAAAAAGTGTTTTTTCCAGTGTTTCCAGCAGATAAAAATGCAAAAAACGTATTGTCGTGGCTGCAAGCACAAAGCTAACGACTAGATGAGTCATGGTTTGAACGATAGCGGTAATAGTAGATGAGAAAAGTAGAAGGGTTTTTCTATGGTTTGTTTATGGATGCCGATGTATTGCAGGCATACTCGGTTGTGCCTGAAGCTCCACGGCTTGCCACTGTTAGTGATTTTGCACTGCGAATAGGAAATCGTGCCACGCTTGTTCCGTCGGCAGGTTCGGTC
>JALZUX010000130.1 GCA_023301405.1 Granulosicoccaceae bacterium
TGTGCACAAGCTGTTTCACGAATTGAATGCATTGCCAATTGCGGGATCCCGACATCAACAGTAGGTACGCCAATTTCTGACGCTGTGATTGGACCGATGGTAGATCCACAGCCCATATCACTACGAGCGACCATCACTTGCATTGGGACATCGGCGTCTGCACATAGGCTTTTAAATAATGCTGCTGTTTCGCTATTGGTGGCGTATCGCTGATTTGAATTGACCTTTAACACCGGGCCGCCATTCAACAGTGGTGCGTGATCAGGGTCGTGTTTGTTTTTGTAATTTGGGTGCAGGGCGTGTGCGTTATCTGCGGATATCATTACGGAGTGATCCATAATACGGGTAAAGTTAGTCGCGCCGCCAGACAGTCGCTCAAGCACTGAGCGCAAGAAAGGCCCTTGTGCACCACATGCTGAAGCGCTGCCCACTTCTTCATGATCAGTGCATACAATCAAGCTGGTGTGGTCGTCGGTAGCCTCTTTGATGGCGTTCACTGCTACCCAGCAACTGAGTAGATTGTCTAGGCGAGCACTGGTCACAAAATCTTTGTTCAGACCTGTGAGCGCAGCGGGCTGCACGTCATACAAATTCATTTCATACTCAAGAATCTCTGTAATTACTTCACTGGTACTACCTTGTTTGGTTTCTTCAAGTAGCAATGCCCTGAAATTTGTTTCCTGATCTGAATCGACCACGCTGATGATGGGGGGGAGGTCTGTTTGTGCATTAACTGTGCGGTCTTTGTTTGCTTCACGATCAAGGTGAATGGCAAGGCTGGGAATGATTGCAATCGCCCGCTTAAAATCGACCAGTGAACTGCCGATGGTGCCATCTGGCTCTTTGAAGCTTACTCGGCCTGCTACCGATAGATCCCGATCAAACCAGGGGTTTAGTAACACACCACCGTAGGGCTCAACAGCAAGCTGATCCAATCCCGCATTTTGCGTTTCGGGGTTCGGTTTGATTTTAAGGCACGGGCTATCTGTATGTGCCCCCACCATTTTGATGCCTCGATTAAAAAGATCCGATTTGCCATAAACGAACGCAATTATTGATGATTCGTTACGGGTAATGAAATAACGCCCACCAGTTTTTAACTCCCATTCATCAGATTCTTTGAGTTGCTCGAACCCTGCACCACCCATAATGGCTGCTATGTTTGCCGTCGCATGCCATGGGGTGGGGGAATCTGTTAAAAAAGCCAGAAGACCATCAACAAAAGGTTTTGAATTCATCATTAACTGTTACCGGAGCGTCTACTGTTTGTGGGTAAGTAAGAACCAAAGGTACACATCGCCACACATAACTTCTACTGCTATTTTGTCGTTAGCTCAGTTGCCAGGGGTTTGACTGCAATAGAGTCGACCATACATGACTTCATGAGCCTGGCTACATTGTCGAGGCATTTGGCAATACCATTGGCGCACATCCAACCAGGTTGCTTCTATCGCCGTTTATTTTATGGCAAAGTCACTATTACCTTTGATTGTTATATAGAAACTTAAACAGCCATAACACACAGCAACTCGAACATGATCGATGCACCTAAAAATGCGGTGTTTCCGCTTTGATCAAACGGCGGTGATACCTCTACGAGGTCGGCGCCTATGATGTTTACTTTGTCAAGCGCTCTTACAACCTGCACGGCTTGGTAGGAATTGGGGCCGCCAATTTCAGGCGTACCAGTTCCAGGGGCAAAGGTAGGGTCGACGAAATCAATATCGTAGGAAATATAGGTGTCGGTGTTACCCACAATTTCACAGGCTTCTTCCATTACGCTGTCAACGCCACGGGCATGAAACTCGTCTATGGGAATAACACGAATACCCACTGCATCGGCAAAATCCCGATCTTCATTGTCATAGGTTGTGCCACGAATGCCTATTTGCACAACTTTTTTGGGGTCAATTAAATTTTCTTCAACAGCCCGTCGAAATGGCGTGCCATGGGTGTATTTTGTTCCGCCAAAGTAGCTATCAAAAAGATCCGTATGACTATCAAAATGAATCATCGAAACAGGTGAGTTTTTGGCTAGTGCGCGCAGCACCGGCAGCGACGTCAGATGATCTCCCCCAGCTGTAAGGGGGCGCACGCCGGCAGCCTTCACTTGATCATAAAAGGCGGTAACCCGTGACATGGTGTCCATTAGATCTGCCGGGTTGGGTGGCACATCCCCAAGGTCGGCGCAGTTGGCCAGTTCAAACGGACGCACTCCGGTGGCGCCATTTTGGGCGCGTATCATCGTTGACATGTCTCGCAATTGCCGTGGACCATGGCGAGGGCCGGAGCGGTTAGTGGTGCCGCCATCCCAGGGAACGCCGATTAGCCCTATCTCCACTTCGCTGATTTTTGGATCTTCTAGCGCCACATTTGGCAGGCGCATAAAAGTTGCCACGCCAGCAAAGCGAGGAAGATCAAACCCGGAAACCGGTTGAAAGAAACTATCGCTCAATTTTTTCTCCATTATTGCATTACACTGCATCATAACTATATGACGGTTGCGCTCCAGTGTCTGCCAGCA
>JALZUX010000131.1 GCA_023301405.1 Granulosicoccaceae bacterium
TAGCGAGAATCGTTCAGGGAAGATAATTTTACTACACTATGTGGACTGATTTATCCGGCACAGGTGAGTGTTGGTGGGGCAAGTAGTTTGTATCGGTGAAGGTCGGCTATCGTAAAAGTTGGCAAAGGTGGCTACCGTATGGGAGCGCTGGCTGGTCGTGTCAGGCAGCTTTGTTAATATTGGTGTTGTTAACTAAGTAGCGGGTGAGTTCTGCGGCGGTCAATGGCTTTGAGTAATAATAGCCTTGACCGATGTGGCAATTCATCTCTGCAAGGATCTTCGACTGCGCTTCGTCTTCTATGCCTTCAGCGATGGTGTTGACCTTCAGTTCGGATGCCAGATCGATAATCGCTTTAACAACTTTGCGACTTTTCTCGTCAAATTTGATTTCACTGGTGACTGCTTTGTCGATTTTCAGGGTGTCTATTTCACAGCGTGTGAGTAGTGTAAGAGATGAATGTCCTGAGCCGAAATCGTCCATTGCAATTTTGATGTTCATCTCTTTCAAAGCATTGATGTTTGTTTCGACCACTGCGATGTTATCAATGGCTGAAGTTTCGGTGATTTCGATTTCAAGCTTTTGCAGAAACCGTTTCTTGTTGCCGGCAATCCGCTCTACGGCCAGTGCCAGGCTGGGGCGGCTTGCTTGCGCTGCAGAGAAATTTAACGCCACTTGCAGTGGTTTTAGGTTCATGTCTTCCCAGACTTTCATTTGATCGATCACGGCTTCCAATACCCAGTCATCGAGCTCACAGATCTTTCCGTTTGCCTCGGCTTGTCTGATGAAGTCGTCCGGTGCAAAAGTGCCTAGCTCAGGGTGGTCCCATCTAAGCAGTGCTTCGGCGCCGACAAGCTCGCCGTCTTCCAATCGAAACTGGGGCTGAAATAACAGGTGTAACTCGCTATTGGGTATCGCGTTTCTAATAGCGTTGTCCAATAATACTTTGACCTCGGAGGCTTTGCGTAATTGTGGATCGAAAAAACGATAAGTGTTTTTACCGTGATTTTTCGCTTCATACATTGCCATGTCTGCACAGATGACTAAGTCTTCAGCATCTTGTGATCCTTCAGGGTAAAGACAAATACCAATGCTTACCCCGACCGAACATTCCATGCCGCTTATTATGTAAGGCTTCATTACTGCTTTTCTGATTCGTTCGGCGATTTTTGCCGCTTGTTCTTCGCCGTTAATGTCGGTAATGATCAGCATGAATTCATCACCGGCAAGACGTGCAACCACGGGTTCACCTGGTTGCGGATTGCCACTGTCGTAGGGGGTAGTTGATGATACCGTGTCTGTTTCTCGGACGGTGTGGACTAGCCGTTGCGATACTGCTCTGAGCAACTCATCGCCAGCGTCGTGGCCGAGTTGGTCGTTCACTGGCTTAAAGTTGTCCAGATCAAGAAACATCACCGCAATTGCAGAGTTAGGCCGCTGTTGGGTGCGTTCGATTTCTTTGTTTAAGCACTGCAGAAACATTCTCCGGTTGGGCAGGTTTGTGAGTGTGTCGGTGAACGCTAGTCGTTTAACTTCTGCCGTTGATGCTTCTGTCACTCGCTGCAGTTTTTCGATGAATGTATTGAACCAGAATGCTAGTTCTGTCATCTCGTCAGAGCCGGTTAACGGAATGCGTTTGCTCATATCGCCATTGCCGACTGCTATCTGGCGCAGCGATGACACCATGTTATTGATTCTCTGCAGGATGCTGCGCGTCGTAAACAGGGCGATCATAAATAACAAAATCGCGGTGAGTAAGCCGGTCGTTAAGCCGACTCGTAAAGAATCAGAGGCTCGTTGGGTGGCTGCATCGACACTGTTAACCAGCGCTTCGCTTTGGAGAGTTTGCAGATCGCCCAGCGCAGTGAGAAGTGAATTGAAAGAGCGAGCATTGCGTTGCTTGTGGCTGGTGGAGTCGGCAAACTCTGTTTGGTCGCTTATGATGGCCTGGGCAAGTGCATGCGAACTGCTGAAATATTCGTCAAATTGGCCGAGGATGTCGTTGATTTGCTCGTGGTATTGCTTCTCGATAATCATAGCCCGATGAAGATGACCACGAAATTGAGCGGCCAGAAGCATCGAGTGATCTAGAAGGGCGTTGTTTGACGATATAAAGGCGTGTTCAAGGTTGCTGTCGATCGTTTCCAGGCCGTTGAGCGCGGCCAATAAATTTTCCTGCACGGGATAGCGTGTATCACGAATCTCCTTGAGCAGATCAGCGTTGTCCTTGGAGTCACCGAGTATAACGATCAGGAATACAAAAAAGCCCAACGTGCCCACTGCGGCAATCGATAAAATCTGCCAACGCAGAGTGTGCCTAGTTTTGCGGCGGTCGCCAGCCGCGTAATTGTTAGACTTTGTATCTTTTGACACAGTTTTCTCTGCAGTGCTAGGTGGCGAATAAGCTGGTGTTGAGCGTAAGCTCGTTATAGGCGGAAACAGATGGTTAACGTTCAATCGGCACTTTCGAGTCGGCCTTTATGTTTCTTAGCTGCTCAATCGTCCTATGTCACAATGGTTTGCATGAGTTGCGATCAATCTTTTCTAACTGGTGCCCCCGGGTTGGCGTGCTTGAGGCGGTTTCGCTAAGCGCTCTTTCGGGACAAGCACTAATAAACTGACCGGCTGGTTTTCTGTCTGGATCAGTATTGGTATACAATATCCCACCAGAGTAAAGGCAAGGTGCTAGTGGAATTAGAAGTGCTCAAGGTCGAAACCGGGCTTAAAGACAAGGTCTATCAGTCGCTGAAAGGCGCTATCGTTCTGATGGATGTCTATACGGCTGAGGAAGCCCCCAAACTCGACGAAAGACAGCTGGCGCAACAGTTGGGTGTCAGCCGCACACCCGTGCGTGAGGCACTGACCAGACTCGAGCAGGAAGGTCTGGTAAAAACCATCCCGCGGCGCGGGGCGTACGTTGTACGTAAAACGCGCCGTCAGATTGTAGAGATTATCCAGGTCTGGGCTGCGCTTGAGGGCATGGCGGCGAAACTTGCCGCTGAACGCGCCACAAATCAGGAAATCAAACAGCTCCACGAAGAGTTCGTCACGGTGGGCAGCTCGGATGTGGCGACCGCCAATATTGACGAATATTCAGAGCAAAATATTCAATTTCATCAGCGTATTGTGCAGTTGGGTAAGTCAGACCTGTTGCAAGAGTTAATGGAAGGGCTTTTTATTCAGGTGCAGTTTATCCGGCGTCGGTCTGTGCGTGATGCTGACCGGACCAGAACATCAGTGAGTGATCACATACTCATTGTTGAGGCGCTCGAAGCCAGAAAAGCCGAGGAAGTACAACGACTGGTGATTTCGCATGCGCTGAGTTTAGCAGAGCATGTTGAAAACAATGCTGACTACCTTGAGTAGCGGCTTCGGTTGTTCAAATAAATGGTTTGGCTTTCCTGCAGATGTAGTTCCGTCGAGTGATGAGAATAAAAAAATTAAATTATCGGCGGCGGTATAAAATAGTTATAACTTCTACTTGTTATCGTTTTGCGGTGTGTAATGATTTGTTGTTGATTATAGTTTGAAATTGAATGCTGTTTTCAAGGGGGAAAGAATATGTCAATTAAGTCTATTTTAGTGCCACTTACCGAAGGGCAAAGTGGCTTTGCGGTTCTTGAAACAGCGTTTGTTGTTGCGGATCGGTTTAGCGGTCATATAGCGGCCGTTCATGTGCCGCAAAATACTATGCTTTCTGAACCTTTTGTCTACAGTAGTTTAACCGGTGCATTAAAAGATGCCGTGGTTAAAGAAACCACCTTGGCAGCAGATCGCGCGGCAGCAGCGCTTCGAAGTCAATTCAATGCCAGCTGTGCAGCAGCCGGGGTGCGTGTGGTTGAAAACATGTTGGCAAGTGCAGGTAAAGCGTTGAATGAAGTGACCGCGTCACTCGAAGTTGTCGATGGCCGCTCAGTTGATATTCTGATTGAACGCGCTCGTCTTGCCGACTTGACGGCCATACCTTCTCCGCAACTGGGTGAAAATACTATTCGCCAGACTCCAGTTGGCGAAACACTCGAGTCGATTATGCTTGGCTCCGGTCGACCCGTGATGATCGTGCCGCAGGAGTGGCAGGCAAGGCGTTGCGAGAACGCTGTTATTGGTTGGAACGACAGTGTTCAATCATCAAGAGCGCTTGCGACGACAATTCCATGGTTAAGTATGATGGAGTCGGTGACGCTGGTGATGTCAAGAGCACGTGCTGAGAAGGCCGGTGCTGTACAAGGGTATCTGGCGACTCACGGAATTGATTCGAAAGTTGTTATTCTAAACCGGGGTGATCAAACGCCGGGCGCCGCTTTGCTTGAGCGCTGCAAAGAGATTGATGCTGACTTCCTGGTGGTTGGTGGTTATAGCCGTGCCAGGCCACGGCAATTGCTGTTCGGTGGTGTAACCCGACACTTAATGAGGCACACAGACATCGTCACGGTAATGGTGCATTAAAGGCAGTGATAACGTGGCATTGCTGCGACTAGCTATTGAACACACTGATGCGATCTTATAAAGCAATATTCACTACTATCGTGGCATTGGTGCTTAGCGGGTTTATCAGTGCCTGTGATAACAGCACCTCGAAAAATCGTACTGCTGAAACGCTGATCTTTTATGGTATTTGTGATGGGTCTGCGGCTGTGCTTGTGGGGGACCAATCGCTGTTGGTTGCCTATGATGAGCGCAATTCGCTCTTTTTATACAGTGCCAATGGCGGTAGGCCGTTGGCAGAATTCTCTTACCAGTCACTGCTTGATATTGATGGCGATGAAGTTGATGTTGAAGCGGTGGCAGTTGCCAGTGACGGGCTATGGTGGATTGGCTCGCATGGTTTAGATGGTAGCGGGGACAACGCCCCGAATCGCAGAGTGTTGTTTAAAACTAATGCGCCGGACTCTGCCGATAGCAAATTACAAGTGCTCGAAGTCGTAACCGATCTTATGTCGGTTATTGTTGATGCCGACAACCGCAAAGCGTTTTTTAGCAAAAAGATTCTGAAGAAAAAACCAAAAAAAGGCGGCTTTAACATTGAGGGGTTATCAATCGCGGCTGATGGTAGTTTGTTGCTTGGGTTACGGTCTCCATTAACACGCGACGACCAGGCGATCATAGTGCAACTGACTCAAGAAAACGCCGGCTTTGTGGTTAAAGAATTTTTTCAGCTCGACTTAGGCGGTAGAGGCATTCGTGATATTCAGCCTTCAAGAGACGGGTTTGTCATTATTGCCGGTGACGTTGGTGGCGGTGGTGTTTTCGCCTTGTATCACTGGCAGATAGGCAGTAAAGCCAGAGTATTGACTCATCTTGATCGACGCTTGAACCCAGAGGCGCTTGTGCGCTTTGCTGACCACTGGTTGATTATCAGTGATGATGGAAAAACTGAACGGCGAGAGGGTGTCATTTGTGATGATATAGCGGCGGATAAGTTGTCGCTAGATAAAGATGTCTTTTTTCGTGCTGTAAAAGTCAAGCATGACTCGCTAGCTCGAAAATAACGGCTAGACTAGTAATTCAGGTGGCGCGCTTTCGGTTAAAGAGCCGTAAGTCTGTTTAAATTCCCAACGAGAATAAGTTATGGCTGTGGTGACACGCGAAGTTGAATACACACATCGTGATGTGGTTTTTGAGGGCATTGTGGCGGTAGACAGCGGAACGCAGAAACAGCGGCCTGTTGTGCTTGTTGCGCACGCGTGGGGCGGGCGTGATGATTTTGCTGTGCAAAAGGCAAGGCAGCTTGCGAAGATGGGATATGTAGGCTTTGCGCTTGATCTGTACGGCAAAGGCGTGTCGGGAACCAGCAAGGAAGAAAATAGTGCGCTGATGGCGCCATTACTTGAAGACCGGCTTTTACTGCAAGCGAGAATGGAAAAAGCATTAGAAGTCGCTGCGCAACAGCCAGAGTCAGATGCAAAAAAATTGGCCGCTATTGGTTATTGCTTCGGTGGTCTGTGTGTACTTGATTTGGCCAGAACCGGTAGTAATGTAAACGCGGTGGTTAGTTTTCATGGGTTGTTTACACCGCCCAATAATACCCATGGCCGTAAGATCAAATCACGGGTATTAGTGTTGCATGGCTATGATGACCCAATGGCCACACCGGAATCAATGGTTGCATTGGCTGCAGAGCTTGGTGAAGCTGAAGCTGACTGGCAGATTCATGCGTACGGACAAACTATGCATGCATTTTCTAACCCGGCTGCTGCTGATCCCGAGTCCGGAACAGTCTATAGCGCAGAGGCTGATCAAAGATCATGGCGTAGTATGTCAGACTTTCTTAAAGACTCATTTGTGTAATACGATTTACATTTTTAATCTCGCTGCGCAAAATCGTTTTTCCGGCTGGTATCTTTGCCGCGCATTAAATACAAAGTGCGGCGACTTTGGTCAATTAGATTTTTGCTTTTGCTTTTTTCAAGAGCCAGTTCACGGTTGTAGACTGAGGTCGTTGGCATAAACCTCAGTGTCATACCCCGGCGCGAGTGGTTTGAATGATTTGCTTCAGAGCCGTGAACAAGGTAGACATCGTGTAGTGATATTTGTCCGGCGTCTAGAATGATGTCATGTGCTTTTGATTCATCATAAGTGTTGCTGTCGAGCTCCTGGTTCAGTGTTACGTCGATGCTTTTGCTGTTGTGATGCTTCAGTAGGGTCTGGCTGCTGTGTGAGCCCGGCACCACGCGCAGACACCCGTTTTCCGGAGTAGCTTTGTCAATCGCTATCCATACCGTGCAGGTTGCCAGTGGTGTAATTGGCCAGTATTCACCGTCTTGATGCCACGGAGTAGCGTGGCCACCGTTGGCTGGTTTGGCAAAAAAACTTGAATTCCACAGGGCGAAATCAGGGCCGATTAATTGCTCAACCATATCAAGTATTCCTGGCTGCTTAGCAAATTCGAGAAATGATTTATCGTAGGCTAGCAGTGCGGGACAATAGTTATCGAATTCAGGATACTTGTTTAACAAGTTTTGATGGCGTTGTTTGATCTCGCCAATGCTTGATTCGGCAAGCTTGAAGTCAGGAGTGACGTAACCTTCCCGGTGATAGCTGCTGATCTCTGAGTCACTTAACACGGTTTTCCTCCTTAGCATTTACCTAAAAAAAAGGCCCGCAAAGCGGGCCTTTTTTTTACTTGAAAAACGACATAACTAGATGCTGCAGCGAATCAACGCGGTATTACTTTGCCAGCTACTGAACGAACCGTCGGCAACGGCGACATTAGTCAATACGCGGCCGGATTCAAGCGTTAGCACACCGTTTGAAAAAGACCATGTCGTGGCAGTTCCGGCATCGACGCCGGTATTGTCTGCTGAGAGTGTTAAAGTAAAAGCTGATCCTAGCTCTTCCAAAACTCTAGTGGTTTGATTGAATTCAAACGACGCGCAGCTGTAGGCAGAGTCGTTAGATGGGTCAGCTGTTGCGGATATGAATACTTCCTGGCTATCGGGAGTGAATATTTGAGCTGTAATTTGAGCACCGGGAGCAGCGTTAGTAAGGCGACATGGTGATTGGGTTGCAGCGATAAAACCCCAGTCGTCATCGCCGT
>JALZUX010000132.1 GCA_023301405.1 Granulosicoccaceae bacterium
AATTTGTGGTAACTTCAAGAGAAAAAAAGCCTATCCCCACTCAAAGTAGTGGCGGAATTGCTGTTTTTCTGAGCAAGCTGAATTAAGCCAAAGAATACTAACAACGTGGAATCAACGGATTAAAGTGAAATCCGTTGATTCCGTATTTACTGCTGTTAGTACAGACTGGTTTTATTGCGTCTACGAGTTCGCGCTAGTCCTGCAAGGGACAGAATCAGCATTGTTATAAACAGCGGGTCTACAGAAGATGTCGCCGTGAGTGTGCATCCAGATCCTGATTGTTCGTTAAATTCAGCATCAATTAAGTCTGGCACTGAGTCGTTGTCTTCATCAGGCAGTGCATTACCCAAACTAGGTCTTCCCAAGTCAGTCAACCCGTCCTGGTCACTATCGACAAAATTGTCAACGCGACCGTCATTATCGGTATCTGGCGACCCGGTTTCGACCAAATCGAAGATACTGTCATTGTCGCTATCCAGGTCCAGATGATTCGGTTGGGAGTCGTTGTCACCATTGGCTGGTGTGTTCGAAGCGCTGACTGTGTAGCTGTCGTTCAGTCCGTCATTGTTGTTATCTTCGAGTAGTTGGATTACGGCGTCTGAACTGGTGTAGTCTCCCATGGCTTCGGCTCGGTCTGGGATACCGTCTTGATCTGAATCGAGATCGACATAGTCTGGTATACCATCATTGTCGGTGTCGATAGCAATTGAAGTCGTAGTTGGGGCAGTAAAGGTGTTGTTTGACCCCGGTTCGGACGGTGATATCGCGTCTTGTTGTAGCTCGTCCCAATCTGCCTGTGTATCGAGTTGTCCATTAAAATTAATGTCGGTATAGCCAAGCTCGATTAGATCGGGGATGCCATCGTTGTCGCTATCCCGGTCGGCAAAATTTGGTAGGCCGTCGCCGTCGGTATCTAATAGTCCATCACGGCTGTTAATTAAGCCATCGTTGTCTTCGTCGATGTTAGTCAAATTAGACCCGGAGGCCACTTCCTGTCCATCAGTGACGCCATCACCATCGGTATCGTTAGCGTTCGGGTTACTTTGATAAACGAGCACTTCTTGCCCATCGGATACCCCGTCGTTATCTGAATCGTTTGAGGTCGGGTTGCTCAAGTAAATGTTTATTTCGTCAGGGTCTGTCAGTCCGTCTGCATCCGAATCTTGTGCGGTAAGGCTAGTTCCGTGTTCGGTGAATTCGACGGTGTCTGATAATCCGTCGTTGTCGGAGTCGGTTGACAGTGGATTAGACCCTAGTTCGGATATTTCGATTCCATCTGAGATTCCGTCGTTGTCGGAGTCGGATGACAGTGGATTAGACCCTAGTTCGGATATTTCGATTCCATCTGAGATTCCGTCGTTATCACTGTCTGCTTGTAGCGGGTCGGTGCTGTGTATATCGAGCTCGTCGCCGTCACTTACACCATCAGCATCAGAATCGTTGTTGTTTGGTGAGGTTAAGAAGATAGAAACTTCGTCCCCGTCGGTCAGATTGTCATTATCAGAATCTAAGTTGTTGGGATTTGTGCCGTGGGTGTTAATTTCATCGTAGTCGTTAAGTCCGTCACTGTCGGTATCTACTAAGTTGATGTTAGTGAAAAAGGTGTTAAGCTCATCGTCGTCGCTGAGGCCGTCACCGTCGGTGTCCAGCGTTTGTTCAACCATGTCGGTAATTTCGTCCAGAGCTAAATCTATCACCTCGTGGAAATTAGACTCACCGGTTCCTCCGCGTGTGGTGCTTCCAGCAAATACATGCAGGTTGGTGCCTATCAACACCGCCCCACCGGCGTGTCTGCCTCTAATCATCTCCGGAAGTACACGCCATTCATCGGTTGCCGGGTTATAGGCTTCGACAGTGTTGTGGGCTCCGGTTGTTGATTCGCCCCCAATAATAATTGCTGACCCTTCATAAACAACAGCGTTTGTGCCAGCGCGATTGGTTGGAATATCTGCTCCCCTTGTCCATTGATTGGCGGTGAAATCGAAGAGATCGGTACCAGGAACTGTGAACGCGAAACTATTATTGGATTGACGACCGGCCGTAGCGATCAGTGTGTCACCAATAATTGTTGCACCGAAATGATCGCGAGCAGTAGGGGCGTCGGGTAGGGTGGTCCAAATGCCAGTGGCGGGGTCGTATTCATCGAACCACGGCACAGCACCACCGCTGTGGCCATTGGTGTTTCCGCCGATTACGTAAATCTTGTTGTTGTGCAAAACCGTACCGGGGGCACCCCGTAGTCGTTCAATTGGCATTGAACCGACAATCGACCATGAGTTGTCGACGAGATCAAATACGTGTATCTCTGGTATCGTTGGCTCTAATGGGAAGCAACAGCTAAACGCGCCTATAATGTAGACTTTGTCGTTATAGATTACCGGTTGAAAATGATGCATTTCAACGGGTGCGGTGGCGATTGTTTCCCACACGTTTGTGGTCGGATTGTATCTGTCAACGGGCCTCTGACCTCGGCCGCCGAAAAAGTAAATCATGCCATTGTAGACAACCGCATTTGATTCGTGTCTAGCCGTTGGAGCACTGCCATCACTGGTTGTAACGATGCTCCATTCCTGTGCGTACCCTGGGTTCGATAAAAAACCAAGACTTACAAAGACTAGTACTAGTAAATATCTGAACATACAACGATTCATCTGAGCTTTTTCCGGGAAGTACATAGTTCAAACCTAAAGCTGGTGAGCGCGTTGACATTTGGTTGAAAACAACCTGACATAGCAGAGAGTTGAAATCAGCATAAGGAACAAAAGATCCATAAGTCCGCCACCGCTCGACGTGGTTGTCGATTTATTGTTGGTAGTAACATTATCGTTTTCAGATATAAGAGTTACACTGACTTCAGCGTTGTTGTCGCCAATATCTATGCTGGCGATTCTGTGGCTGTTTGCGGCGACATAGTTCACGTCACAATCAATTACGTCGTCGTTTGCGGTGCATCCATCAAAACCAGATACAAGTGATGCGTTTGAAACGTCGATACCTGATAACTGCACAACCACTGCTCCATTAGTATTCGATAGGTCTAGATTTGTCAGTGTTACGGTATAAATGCCATTATCAAGTGTACCGGTGATTTGCAGATCGATATCCTGTGGGCTGTAGATCACCGGAACGCTGTCTATTCCAGAGGGGAGCTCTTGACCATCAAGGGACAGGGAAATTTTATCGACCTCCACACCATCAGTTGCAGCACTGAGTTGAATGGTTTTTAGGCCGGGTGTAGTGATGTCAATATAGGCAATGTTGCCAGTACCGCAGTTAACACTGTTTGTCCATTGCCACTCACCGTTCGGTGCACAGACCGACAAGTTCTGCGACGTGTCCGGCCATTGGTCGTCTGCACCAAAGTGAACTGAGGAATCCTGAGTATTGTTGGTACGAATCAAGGCAGCCAAGTAGTAGCGACCGGCGGTATTAATAAACACGTTATAGCTGAGGACCGAACTGTCACCGCCGCTTTGGTAGTTAGATACATTCTGTACAATCGGATCTGCAGTGCCTACGCGGGTGTCAGGAAGGAATTCCACGTACGAAGCGTTGCTTGTTGCCTCGGCACTTACGGTGTCAAAATCAGGGGTTATGATTGGTGAAAGTGTATCTGATATAACGAACCACGCTGAGTTAAAAGCGCCGGCGAGTGGTGCGGCGTTTGGTGTTTTTTGAGCTACGAATGACTCTGCTTCCAGAGTGATTACACCGTTATCGTCAGTGATAATACTGCTATCAATAACAAAAGCCGAAGTTTTCAGCGTGTTGTTGCTACTGTCTTCATCACCATTGACGGTTAATAGAGTGGTGACTTCGTCGAGGCCAGTGCTAACGCCGCTCAACGTCACTGGAATTGAAATGCTATCTCCAGGTTGAATCGTAGCAGGTAGGCACCTCAGTATTGGATCTCCGCTGCAGCTTGGATCAGACGATGATATTGACACCGAGGCATTCGAGCTTAATTCAAGTGCTCCATCGGAAATACTTTGTTGGCCTTTGTTATTGATAGATATCAAATGTGTCGAGTGATCTTGCAGTCCCAGAGCGTTCGGGCCCTGTATTATAGAAAGCGCGCCGTCATATTCAGGAATAGCTTCGCTGACGACAATATTGCTCGAAGCCGTGTTATTCCCCAATGTAGTTTCTTGTTGAGTCGCGAAAACCTGTGCGTCTAATCGTAAATTGCTTGCGATATTTGATGAAGCGGTAAATACGGCGCTCACCTGTTCATCAGGATTAAGCTCTGAAAAAACACAGGTAAGTTGGTTATTCGCTGCGCTGCACAGGTCGCTTGAAATGAAAGTCATGCCGCCCGGTAGGGTGACCAGTGCTTGCACGTTGGTTGCAGTATCGCTGTCGTCAAGGTTAGCAACATTCACGGTGAACTGAATTTCTTCACCAAGTGTCAGGGCTTCTTTGCTGGCAGACATCGATAATTGTAGGTCGATAACAGCTATTGTTGGTGGTGGCTGAGTGATGACTACGTTTCCATCATTGGTCGGGCTAACGTCAACTATGTAGTTGCCAATAATGTCACCAGAGATAATATCTACGCATCGAATTTTGTCGCTTGCCTGTGGAAAGCAATTTGTGACGCCTTCATTTAAATCCTTCAACAAGATAAACTGATCTAGTTCGTAACCATCCTCTCTTGCGTAAAACGTGATGGTGTGTGAACCTGCTGTATCCACATCGAGAAAAATTGTTTTTTCAACACCGCAATGATTTGTATCAATCCGCTGGGCGCTTGACCAGGTCCATTTATTTTTTCCGCTGCATAGTTGTATTCTGTGCCCGGAAGGAGGTTGTTCACCATTGATACCAACGTGAATGCCATTGTCTTCTGGACCGGTTGAATATGCTTTGACAAAAACATAATAACGACCTGATTCTGGAATTGTGACGTTGTATTCAAGCCTTGGACCATCGCCCGGTGAGTTCCAAAAATTTGTACCATTCCGCAGCAAGTCTTCATGGGTGACTCTTGTGTCCGGCAGTAGCTCAACATAAGCACCTGAACCCGCTGTCGAAAAATGTGGGGGATCTGGGTCTGGCGTTATTGTCGGTATGTTATCCTGGCTGGTTAGAGTCCATCCGCCGGTCAGATCAGTATAGTTCTCCGCCTCAACGCGTACGGCAACAAAGTCGGTGCTGGTAGCCGCACCGATTTCAAGCAATGGTTCTGAGGAATCAGGTGTTGCGTCGTCGGAAGTACATCCGTTTAGCGCGATTAAAGCCGCCACAGTAAAGGGGATACACTTCAGTGAAAATTTATTTGTCATGCTCGTCGGTGCCATTCTTATTTTTTTGTGAGCTATCGAGAAATTCGCGTGCTTTGCTAAAGCCTGAAGATTACAGGCATAGAAAGGGTGCTAATCCACTAAGTGGCTAGCGGTGTTGTACAAGAATTCTTTAGATTGCCCAGGGAGCATTGCGCTGGCATGGGAAGCGTGTGGAGAAATTGAATTTATTGGAGATTATTCAATAATCAGAGAGATCAAGCTGCCTTCGAAGTGTTTAAAACAAATTCAGAAGCGCCGATAGTGTTGAGCCACTCTATATACTCTGCGTTAAACTGATTGATCAACGTTTTGAGATCATCGTTTGTTGTGTCACGGGTAACAATTAGCCCGTTTTCGTCTTCGTCTGCGTGAATATGGAGAATTAGCTGACCTGACGAATCAGTGTTTAGCCACGGAGCAAAGTGCTTTACACCCATCCCGATATCGAGGGTCTTTGGCAGAAAATTTATATCTTGGCCGGTTTCCTCCATCGTGAGTGCAAATGCGACTTGATCTAAGTTTCTGGAGTTTTGGTCTAACAGCGATATATTATCGTGAAGTGTATCTATGTAGTGTTTCCAGCGGGTAGTCACCGTCTTTAATAGATGGCTGGGGATAATGATTAGTCCGCCATTGTGGTTGTTTACATAGTTCCGTGGATCTTTGTGTTCATCTTTTGGGTCTGGGTGGTCAAGAAAAAACCGTGCTTGCCCTAAATTGTAGAATTCGAATAGCTCTTCGAAAACAGAAAATGAGGGCCTGGGTACAAATTTACAAGCGCGGACTGAATTGTCAGCCCATTTTTCGTCGAACTTTATGTAAACCTTATCGCAGTCATTAATAATCACATGCGAAAAATTGTATAAATTTTTGTCACAAAGCTGAAGCCATTTGTTTGCTGGTTTACTGGCGGTGGTAAAGGTCGCGTGTTGTGAAATATTTTTCAACCCGCAGCACTGGGTTAGAATTTCTGAGTAGGTATCGTCTATATCCTGATTGATGCCAAAGAAGATATTGTCTAGGCTTTTTCCACATCGAAGAAGTGAAAAAAGAAACCGAAAAGACTGCTTAATATACCTAGGCTGATTATCCACAAAGCAGCTGTAGGCGATATTGTGGGTGTCAGCTAGTGAGGAGCTATTCGTTGGCATGCTAGCCCGCTTTTAATGTAGGTTGCAGCAATTCGGAAAATTTAAGAATTGGTGCAGAGACCCTTGGATCGTTGTTAATTAACTTTTCAGAAATAGCTTGAAACTGAGTGTCGCCCAGTTCAGCCGGTATACCCGTTGGTCTGTCCATTGAGAAAAGTTCTTGTCCGTCAAAGAATTGCTCTGAGACCTGTTTGTTTGTCTGTGCGCATGCCTGTATGCAAGTTTCTTTTAGTTGTGCAGTGACTCGAACTGGATCCCCTTCTTTTTTCAAGGAAAGGTTTGCCAGTGCTTGGCGGATTAGTCTTTGTGTCGAGTCTGCGCAGTCAATGTTCGAGCTGTTATATTTCAGCTTGTAAGCCAGTAACTCTGCGGTAAGGCTTGGGTTGGCATCGGCAACGCCGCGGCGTAGTATTTTTTGTCTGATCTCGAGGTTGTCTACACCAAGCATGTTTACAAAGAAATCGGCAACAATATCTTTATCGCACAATGAATTACGGGTGAATTTCCGAACCTTAATGTGGCCGTCGCTGGCGTTTTTCCAATCAGTCAGAAACCCAAGGTAGTCTGAGCTGAACACATGTTCGTAGTAGTGCTCCATAGACTGGCAATAGTTGGTAGCCCAGACTTTCTGCGCATATGATGAAGCGAGGTAATCAATTTGATTCCGAATGTAAACAATAACTCGCAAATCGTACTTTTTAAATGCCTCTTTGATCATCAGCGGGTGCGAGTTTTGAAAGCTCTCTGAACTGAGGAGCACGTTGGCAGATTGCTGGTCTATTTCATTGATCAGCGATTTGAGGACCGGCGAGTTTAAGCTGTTCTGTTGTGCTTCTGTTGTTTTATTGGTAGGCATTGAAAACAATTTCGCCAGATCATGATGAGCGATACCGCTCTTGCCTGATTCCGGGTAGTACAGATTTAACTGAGAGAGTAAATCCGGACTGCTGTTTACAAACTGCTGTATCGAACTGGTGCCCGTTTTATGTCTGCCGATGTGTAAAAATAAAATCTTTTGGGTCATCAAAACACCAGCTCATGGGTTTGTGTGTAGCACTCGGGCAGTTTAAATCGCACTTTTCGAGTCAATTTCAGGTGAAAGAGTCGTCAGTGGTCGCAAAGTGCGTACCACTTGTCACGGTTTGTTAATTGTCACACTGAATTGACATGTTTCAGAAATAAGCGGGGGTTGTGTCTTGAGCTGAGCTTATGTTGCTACGGATTGAATATCGCACAGGGTTTAATTGACAATGCGGCAGCTGCCATTCTTTTCCCATCCGTAGCCTTCCAGAGTCTCCTCAACAATGGCGGCTGTGCAGGCGGGTAAGTCACTGAGTTCAAGCAGAGTAGGGATACTGGAGGCTACGACACAGGTCGAGCCATTTTGCCACTCGAAACCATCAAGGTTGCCATCTATGGTAGTGGGTGCACAGACAGGGTAAACGGTGCCAACGATGGTAATGGCTGCAGGTTCTTCGTTGGTCAGCCTTTTGGTTTGGGCGATGAGACAGGTTTGATTGTTTTCCCAACCGTAGCCGTCTGCGTCGCTGTCAATAACGTGGCTTGAGCAAGTTGGAAAGGTGATAAATGCCAAGGGTTGTTGGTTGGTCTGGGTAGTGGCGCTTTGTATCAGGCATGACTGGTTGTTTTCCCAGCCGTACCCGGTAGAGCTATCACCTTGAAAAGACTCCGAACAGATTGGGAAGTTAACCACGGTCAAGGTCGCTTGAGCAAAAGCTTGCTGCTGACTTTGCTGAGTTGTTGATTGCTCAAAATAACACGATTGATTATTTTCCCATCCGTAGCCGTCTCCGTCAGTGTCGGTTAAGGCGTCTGAACATGCAGGAAAGGTAATTAGGCCGAGCTGTGGTGCTTGTGGTGTTGATGTCTCTGCTGTAAACAAGCAACTTTGCTCATTCTCCCAACCGTAGCCGTCCCCGTCTTCATCAATAAGGTTGAAACTGCATTGCGGGAAGTCGAGTAGAGTAACAGCAGGTGCGCTGGCGTTGTTGGTGGTGGTGTACACGCAGGTCTGATTGTTTTCCCAAGCGTACCCGTCACCGTCTATGTCAACTATTGAGGCTGAACATTCGGGGAAGGCTAAAGTTGCAGGTTGTTGCTCGGTGACATCGGCAGCTATGAAGATGCATGTTTGGTTGTTCTCCCAACCGTAGCCGTCACCATCCGTATCTTGCTGCTGCGCCGAACATTCAGGAAATGCCAGTGCTTCTGCTACCGGTGTGAAAGGGGTGGAGTCGTTGCCTACTAAGCATGTCTGGTTGTTTTCCCAACCGTAGCCGTCGCCATTGTCATCGATAACTGTGGCGCTGCATGTTGGAAAAGTAGCTGTTTCAACAGGAGGCTGTGAAGCGGCCGTTTGACTATCGACTGTGCAG
>JALZUX010000133.1 GCA_023301405.1 Granulosicoccaceae bacterium
TGGCAGATATTGCAAAAATACGATTTGAAAAACGCCAATACCGGCTTGCAAATAAAACGGAACTTCGAACCCGCAAGGCTGCCATTAAAAAACCAACAATGCCTGATACACCACTGACAATCATTAGCAGTGATCAGGGGCAGAAAAAAAAGCAATTGATAGAAGCGGCATTGAAACGCAAAGAAGCCAAACGTAAAAGCACCCTGCAAAATAGTGATAACAACAAATAATGGGTAGCGGCTTGCATAACAAAACACCCGGTAATGTATCGCAAGTGATGCTGCTCGTAATAGCCGCCTTGCTACCAGGGTTAGTAGTATTCATTTATCAGACCGGCTGGGGCGGCCTGATAAACCTAGGTATCGCTGCAATTGCTGCAATCCTGTTTGAATCATTAGCACTGATACTACGGCACAAACAGCCGCTTGCAGGCATCAAAGATTACTCGGCATTAGTCACAGGCTTACTGATAGCGCTTTGCTTACCACCGTTGTTGCCTTGGTGGATAACCGTACTGGCGGTGATGTTTGCCGTTCTACTGGCCAAGCACTGCTACGGAGGCCTGGGGCAGAATATTTTCAACCCTGCCATGGCCGGTTACGCCATTATCCTTGTCAGCTTCCCGCGCGAACTCAGTCTTTGGCCAACCCTTCCAGACGCATTTACGACAACACTGACCAGCGCTGTTCACGCCACATTTAACGGTGGACTGGGCTTGCTGCCCAACTGGGACGCTCTTACCGGAGCAACTGCACTTGATAAAACACGTGACCTGAGCTTACAGCAAACAGCTATTCCCATGATCAAAGAACAAACCCATGGACTGTTCGGGGCAATCAATAGTGAATGGATTAATCTTGCCTATCTAGTCGGCGGCGTTGGCCTAATCGCTAAAAAAGTGATTAGCTGGCAGATACCGGCTGGCGTACTTTCTGGCCTTTTATTGTGCACCTTATTAGAGACTCTAATCGCAGGACCCACCCCGATGGGCCCGGGGTTTCACCTTTTTAGTGGTGCTACCATGCTGTGTGCATTTTTTATCGCCACTGATCCAGTCAGTGCCGCCGCCAGCAATCGTGGCCGGATAATTTACGGCGCAGGTATCGGGGCACTGGTATTTGCAATCAGAACCTGGGGCAGTTACCCGGACAGCATCGCATTTGCTGTACTTTTAATGAATTGCCTGGTGCCAATGATAGACCGGATTGAACCTCATTTATGGAGGCGCAATTCATCATGATAAAAAGACACTACAATTTTTTGAACCGTCAATCCATTGTACTTGCCTGCTTTGCGCTGGGCATCGGCTCGGTACTTTGGCTATTTGATTTCACCACCAAGCCACAGATCGAATTAAACAGACAAGCACAGCTCGAGAAAACACTCACTGAAGTACTAGCTGAAAAATGGGTAGACAATGACCTTGCAGCAACCCGAAAAAAAATTTTTGATGTTGATACGCAGAGTGACCGCACAATTTATACAGCAACACTTGATAACCAGCCAACAGCGGTAATTATCAGCGCACGCGCCACCGACGGCTATGCCGGTGATATAGATCTTCTAGTGGGTATTCTCATTGATGGCAGTATTTCAGGAGTGCGGGTCTTACAACATCAGGAAACCCCGGGCCTGGGAGATGACATCGAAACCCGCAAGTCGAATTGGATTCTTGATTTTAACGGCACATCTCTAACAACACCGGCGCGGTGGGCCGTTAAACGAGACGGTGGCTCTTTTGATCAATTTACCGGCGCTACCATTACACCGCGTGCCGTCGTCAAAGCGGTTAATCGTGCCCTGTTATTTTTCCACAAATACCAATCTGAAATATTTTCTGAAGCAAATGACTGAGTCCAATACCACCTCCCTACTTGATATTTGGCAACAAGGCATCTGGTCTGGTAATCCTGCACTGGTGCATCTACTGGGTTTGTGTCCGCTCCTTGCTGTCAGCAATACGGCAATTAATGGGTTATCGCTGGGCCTTGCCACTATGTTCACTCTTATGCTGTCTAATTTTTTCGTGTCGGCCAGCAGGCAGTGGTTACTGCATGAAATTCGAATACCCGTATTTGTTTTATTAATTGCTGCCATTGTAACCAGTGTTGGTATGATCATGAATGCCTGGGCACATGAGCTCTACCTGGAACTCGGTATTTTTATCCCACTTATCATTACGAACTGTGCGATCCTTGCCCGCGCCGAAACCTTCGCTTCAAAAAATAACATCGGGCCATCTGTAGTCGATGGTATCGCCACCGGTTGTGGCTTTGCACTGGTATTGATAACACTTGGCGCTATCAGAGAGCTCATTGGGTCCGGCACTTTATTCGCCGATTCACATTTGCTATTCGGGCCATTGACTGCAAGCTGGCAAATTCAACTACCAGATGATTACCGAGGATTATTAATTGCTATTCTGCCACCAGGCGCTTTTATAATTTTAGGATTACTCATTGCATTGAAAAATGTTATGCAACAAACATCAACACAGACAGCAACCGCTACTACCGTCCCATCACCAGACACTATAAGCCGATGATATACTCTCAAGATCGCAGCAAAATTCGCCAACAATATCTGGACGTCTGGACTAAAGCCAACAACGGACAAACACTCGATGCGCTTGAGGAGCTAATTGCTGATGTAATACGTGAGCATCCAGAGTACCACCCCCTACTGCAACAAGCCGATGCCGCGATTGACTCAGAGTTTTATCCTGAGCACGGCACCACTAACCCGTTTTTACATATGGGCATGCATATCGCGCTGCGCGAGCAAGTAGGCACCGACAGACCCGCTGGCATTGCCGATATTACCCGAAAACTACTGTTACGATACCGCGACAGTCACGAGATGGAACATCAGATGATGGAGTGCCTCGGAAAGTCGCTGTGGGAAGCACAACGAAATAACACAGCACCTGATGAACAGCAGTATATAGAATCTCTTCGCGAACTCGCGTCACGCAAGTCCTGAAGGTTGCCACTGGTAAGCTTTCTTTAGCAACAGCGGCAATGTATACATAGGCAACTGCCAGACACCAACAAATATCAAAAAGTAGTCGCCCAGGGAAGCTCCAGCTATAGCCGCTACCATACCCATATTTCGATAGGCACACAGCAGGCAGGCAGTCTTTGCATCACGAAGCCCCAAACGCTTTAAAGCAAGATACGTAATCACGTGTATCGATAAATTTAGCAGAAAGGCCAACAATACAAACGATAGTAGTAATTTGGGCTCATTCAGCATCAGTCCCTGAACACCATCCATCACTGACAACCCGAAAAACATCAGTAGAAGCAATACAATAGCGGGGGTGTTGTCACGTATTACCTGATCAGTTTCAGCAGATACAATCGATCGGATAGCGGCCACTAATAGAAATGGCACCACAATAAAAATTACTATTCGACTCACGTACACCGTAACATCGATTTCCGCACCAACATCTGTCATGTTTTCTAAAAATAGATACAGCGGTATTGGCATCACCACTGTCCCCAGAAGACAAACAACTAACGCCATCGCATCGTTTAGTGAAAATATTTTCGCTAGTGCAGTGGTTGCTGTAATCGAACTGGTGCACATTGCCACCACCGCGAATATATACCAGTCACTCTGATGCCAAGGGTATAGAACACCACTCACAATTACAGGCAATACCAGCAGCTGCCATAGTAAAATGATCCAGCAGGCTCGCTGAACCAAAGCACTTCGAAGGGCATCACTGAATCGCACCTGCATGATAGCCAGCGTAAACAACAGAAAAATGGTGGGCATTAACAGTGGCTTGCAAAATGCCGCCAAGCCGGGAAACAGGATGCCTAAAAATATCGACAGCGCCAGAATAAACAACTGCCGGTTAGAGGTCACAGATCACCTGATGTTAAACGTTTTTTTTGGCTTGCACCCAGTATTGATCAAGCCCTGCCGGAGATAGATCAGCCAACTTATAGCCATCTTTTTTTGCACAAGCTTCAACATTTCGGAACCGGCGTTCGAACTTTGCTGTGGCCTTTTTCAACGCCAGTTCCGGATCAATTTTCAGGTGTCGGGCGACATTGGTTGCTGCAAACAGCACATCTCCAAGCTCATCTTCTATGGCTGATGAGTCACCTGCGGCAAGCACTTCTCGCAACTCGGTGAGTTCTTCGTCAATTTTGTCAATGACAGGATAAATGTTATCCCAATCAAAACCCACTCTGGCGGCTCTTTTCTGAATTTTCTCTGCACGGGTTAATGCGGGAAGAGCGAGCGCGACACCATCAACGGCCGACACTTCAGAAGTTGCAGATTTGCCGTCACGTTCGTCCTGTTTTAGTTGTTCCCAGTGAGCACGTTGTTGCGCTTCAGTGTCGAAAACCACATCGCCAAATACGTGTGGATGACGACGTACCATTTTCTCGGTAATGGCAGCAGCCACATTAGCAAAGTCAAACAACCCCTGTTCATCCGCCATCTGGGAATGAAACACCACTTGCAATAGAAGATCGCCTAGCTCATCCCGTAAGTCGGTGTAGTCTTCCCGCTCTATGGCGTCAGTTACTTCGTAGGCTTCTTCTATCGTGAAGGGAGCAATGGTTTGAAAGGTTTGCTTTACATCCCACTCGCAACCCGTTTCAGGGTCGCGCAACCGTGCCATTATCTCTAACAAACGTTGAACGTCATCCATAGAACACCTGAAGCGCTTTTATAGGCGTTACCTCGATGATCTAAAACTGCAAACGGATACCGAAATGCACATTGTCATCAAGTTCCCAATTAAAATTGTCTTGGTCTTCAACTTCAAGCAACCGGTACCCAACAAACGCTTTCGCCTGCGGTACGATTTCGATCGATACACGAGCACCAATTTCAATGAGTGACTCAGTATCACCAAAAGTTGTGATACCTGGAGTAAAGAATCCCTCGATATGGAAGTCGATCGGGTTGTAACCAATCGCATACTGGATGTTGATTGACCCGCCGATAGCAAGTGCTCCAACGTCCACATCTGCTTCTTTGACCTCACCGAAATAGGCTTTTGCACCAAACGCCAACTGATACGGCACACGGGTATTGGTCTGAGTGCCGACTGCAACCATCTTGGCGTGCAAAACGACATCATCAAGGTCATTATAAATAACACCTAGCGACAACTGGCCACCGTCGTTGAGCACCCGCAGCGGGGTAAACAACTCAAAGTTAGCAGTTTCATTACTTAACGATAAATCAAACCCGGCGGCGTTAGCCGGATTTCCTAAAATCAAACCAATAGCGGCAGCGACTGGTAGTAGTTTGCTCATGGTTTTTCCGTTCAATGGGATATCATTTGCAGAGCCCGCAGTTATTTGCGTGTTCACAGCGGAGGCGGTTGGCAATAAAACAGCAAATCGCCAAGCTCTGTATCGTACCGGACACACCGAAAAACTGAAACTGAAACAATGACCCAAACTCCATACAATTCTGTAAACGATGAGCGTATTCAATCATTAGTCAAATGGTTGGCAGATAACGACTTCAAATACAACAACCTAAACGTCGTCCCTACAGACGCAGGGTTTCGTCGTTATTTTCGGCTACAAACGGACAATTCGTCTCTTGTGGCTGTCGATGCACCACCTGAACATGAAGATACCAGCGCATTCCTTGACATAGCCGAACGATTGGCAAGCAGTGGTTTGCATCCACCACAGATACATTGTTACAGCACGGAAATGGGATTTCTAGTGGTAGAGGATCTTGGACAATCCCACATTCAACAAACCCTGCATAAGGCCCCGGACAATACTGCACTGGCGGCAGATTTGTATCAAACCGCCATGCAGGGGATCACTCAAATGCAAACAATGACCGACACCACCGCCCTACCGGTCTGCGACGGTGACTTTTTAAGGGCTGAACTGGAGCTATTCACACACTGGTACCTAGACAAGCACCTTGGTATTTCTATTGATCACGCTCAACTAGCCATCATCAACAGCACATTTGAAACCTTGATAAACAGCGCAACAGAACAGCCCTACCGTTTTATGCATCGCGACTATCACTGTCGCAACCTGATGGTTTTGGCCAACAACTCTATTGGCATCATTGACTTTCAAGGCGCCATGTTAGGCCCAATCACCTACGATCCAGTGTCATTACTAAAAGACGCCTACCTTGATTGGCCTACAGACTTTCAAAACCCACTAATCGACCAGCATCACAATTCAGTGACACCGACGGTCGACTCACAAACGTACGCTCGCTGGTTTGATTTTATGGGTTTGCAACGGCATTTGAAAATACTGGGTATTTTTTGCAGACTTCACTACCGTGACAATAAGCCTGATTACCTGGACAATCTGTGCAGAGTTCGCTCACAGGTCGAGAACACTGTGGCAAAGTACCCGCAATTGTCAGAATTCAGCCGCCTGCTGTCACACTGCCATCAAAAACAGGACAAATCGTGAAAGCCATGTTACTCGCAGCAGGTCGTGGTGAAAGACTAAGACCACTGACAGACGACACTGCCAAACCTTTGATAAAAGCAAAGCAAAAGTCGCTGATTGAATATCACCTTGAAAATTTACACAACGCAGGCATCAATGACGTAGTGATCAATACGTGCTGGATGGCAGAAAAAATTGTCGCTCAACTGGGCAATGGTGATCACTACGGGGTAAATATCACCTACAGCCACGAGCACAGTGCACTGGAAACCGCGGGCGGCGTAGCTAATGCACTTACCCTATTAGGCGATGATCCATTTTTGTTGATCAGTGCAGATATCTGGTGTGATATTGACCTGTCGCTTTTCAATAGGACAGACACAAGTATGCTTGCACATCTGCTGCTGGTGAATAACCCCCGGCACAATACAAGTGGTGATTTCAGCCTTGAAAAAGACCACGTTAAAAAATCACCCGTCAATCAATACACCTACTCAGGCATGGGGATTTTTGAGCCCGCACTATTTAGAAACCTACCGACCGGAAAGACCCCTTTAAGAGACGTATTATCCCCTGCAGTTGCAACTGATAAAGTGAGCGGCCAACACCACAATGGCCAGTGGTTTGATATAGGTACAGTTGAACGCCTTGCTGAACTGGAAGCTCACCTGACCCGTTAATTGACAAGCACTTCTACACCGTTACTTCAAGCACTTGGGGACAAGCCATCAGAGAAACTCACTTGATGCGCTAACATGGTATCGCCGTCAAATACAAAACGGCCCGATACTGTCTCACCGGCCAGCACACGCGGCAACCAGATTTCATCATCGGCCCACATTTCGTGGTAAGGAATGCCCGCCGTGGTAAACCACAATGGAATCGCTTCATCGGTTTCGATTGGCTGGCCTGAGAATTCGTTTGCCACAAAAACATGAACATGTATTGAATACCCGTCGGCAAACTGGAATCGCAACTCACCCATAGCCTTCGGACTAAAAGGGGTAATACCCAATTCTTCCTGTACTTCGCGAACGGCACAAGCAACAATTGTTTCCCCGGGATCAAGCTTTCCACCGGGCCCGTTAATCTTTCCAGCGCCTAAGCCCCGTTTTTTGCGTATCAATAGTATATTGTCTCCAGCGACAACAAAAAGCAGAGTTGCCTGATGGACAGCAGTCCAACTGGCATCTATTTGGGCCAAGCTGTATTTTTTTCCACCAGCGCTCAATGCATGCTCCGATCAGGTCAACAAAAAACACTTTAACTCGGTTACCTGTGCGCGTCACTAGTCACCGTCAATAACTAAAGACAGAAACTGGTAAGAAATTACTAGCAAGGATCATTATGAAAAACCAGGTAAGTGAATTTCTTCAAGTCAGACGATCGGTAGTTGCCAAGAAAATGATCGCCACCGCGCCCAAGGAGCATCATTTAGAGGACATTCTGAAATGCGGGTTACGGGTACCGGATCATTCAAATGTACAACCATGGAAAATAATCATTCTCAAAGGCGACGCACGCGAGAAGTTTTCAATGGAAGTCATCCTGCCGGCAGCTAAGGCACGCGCTAAAGCAAGCAACGAACCATTAACCGCAGCGATGGAAACACTTGAACTGGCAAGAATGCAACGCGGCGGCGTTGTGCTCACTGTGCTCTCAACACCGACCATTCCTCACAAAATTCCACTCTGGGAGCAACAATTGACAAGTGGCGCGGCATGCAGCCACTTACTGATCGCAGCACAATCATTTGACTACGCCGCTCAATGGCTCACTGAATGGCCCGCTTACGACCCAAGCGTCATTAAAGCTCTGGGCGGAGATCCACAAAAAGATCTAGTCGCTGGATTTATACACATAGGAGAAAAAATCGACCCTCCCACTGAACGCAAACGGCCCGATCCCGATCAAATGATTCGTTATTGGTCGTGACAGCACTGGCACTGAGCCTCAGGCCGAGCCAGATTATTTCAATGCAAAAGGGTTCTAATAGTCTTCAAATTACACAAATCCTGGCTGACGTAATCACGCAAGCTGACGGTCAATAAAATTCACCGATAGACTGATGCGTCACTTGGCTTCAAGTTGAGATTTTTTCATATAGTAAATAGTGCCAGCGGCAATTATCAGTGCAATTAGAAAAAAGCAAAATGCCCAACGACTTATGTTTCCATTCGTCCAGAAGGTAATCCCGCCTGCAATCACCGATCCTATTACGTAGCTGGTAAACCCGAACATTGCCGAAGCAGTTCCGGCACGCTCTGCATGCGGGTCAAGCGTCAAACTTATAATGTTAGAGAATACAATCAAATAGGATGTTGCAAAGGTAAACATTAGAATCGTAAATACAACTTCATCCAGAGTTCCGGTTACTGCACACAGCCAGATAACAAATGACGTAAAGGCAATTACCAAACCACCCACAACAGTGGCAACAATACTGCCCACAGAACTGATCAAGTAATGGTTAACAAATTGCCCAAGAATAATTCCAACAGATGAAAGTGCAAACAACACGGCAAATCGACCAGGCTCAACACCAAAGCTTGCGTAAACAAGCGGTGCGTGAGTTAGAAAAATCAAAATAAGTGTGTTGCAAAAACACGAAATAATGATAAAGAAAAATGATTGATGATGTTGATACACCGCTAATGCATCAACCCAAAAGAACGCAACGCTGTTACTTTTTCTGCGCTCTGGCGGCAGTGTTTCTTTTTGTTTGAATGTCACAGCGATCATTGCCAACGCCATCAGCCCCAAGACGAAAAACACCGCGCGCCAACCAAGCTGCTCGTATATCACAAACCCCAATAACGGTGCTATCATCGGTCCTAGCGCAAAAAACATACTGGCAACCGCCATATTCTGAGCCAGCAGCGTACCGCTGTAACGGTCTCTCATCATGGCTCTGGCGATAACCGGCGCTGACGCCGCGCCGAACCCCTGGAGAAACCGCCCGATCAACAAAGACTCGATCGATCCTGCCACTAAACACACTAGCGCACCAACTAGATAAACACTCAGCCCAAGGACAATACCGGAGCGACGACCACAACGGTCCGACATGGCACCGTAAACCGGATGACCCAACCCCAAAGCAAACATATAAACGGGGATAACTAATTGTGTGCGCTCAACAGAAGCGTCAAGCGTTTGCCCGATAGCCAGCAGCGAAGGCAGCAGAATATCTATTGAAAAAGCAGAAATGCTTAACAATAAACCGCAATAGAACGCAAACCAACTGAACTTCATTTAGATCCAAAAACCGTCATTCAACACCATATACTGAGTAGGCAAGCCTCGAGTACGCAGGAATTTTCTTTCAGAACAGTTACCCTGCATATTAGAAGCGATACCTTTTACAGTCACCACATTGCATCTTGACCTTACATTTTAACTTAAGCGACACGGTTGCCACTAAACTTTTAAGTAACTTCTGCCGAAAACCTGTCAACTCGCCTAAAAGGGACAGCAAATTCAATGACATCGAACAGCACAGACTACGCTCGCTGCACGTTGAAATTCAGTCCCCGCTGCCGGTCTCATTCTTCACCCCGGCATCATGATGGCTGAAGATCATAAACTTAACGATTGGCGCTAAACCAACAGCCTGATAGCCATTACCCGCACAACCGTCGGGCGAACTATAACTTCGCAGAAAAAAACAATGAAAAAGAGCAACTTTCAACCACCTACGGAACAGACAACCTGCGGCAACAATGATCCGTATGAAAACCCTTGGACCACATTAAGCGGCAAGCAGGTATACGACAACCCGTGGATCAATGTCAGAGAAGACCGCGTACTTAACCCGGGAGGCTCTGAGGGAATCTATGGCGTGGTGCACTTTAAAAGCACAGCCGTTGGAATTATTCCAGTTGACGATGAGATGCACACTTGGTTAGTCGGACAATTTCGCTACCCGCATAAAGAGTACTCATGGGAAATTCCGATGGGAGGTGCTCCACTGGAAGATAATCCGTTGGAAGGGGCAATTCGGGAACTTCGCGAAGAGACGGGCCTATCCGCTGCAAAATGGCACAATCTCATGAAAGTTCACCCATCAAATTCAGTTTCAGATGAAACCGGTTATGTATATCTGGCGACCGAACTCACACAAGGCACGTGGGAACCAGAAGAAACAGAGCAACTCATTGTCAAGCGGGTTTCAATCAGTGATGCAATACAAATGGTTGTCGATAACCAAATTACAGATTGCATTTCAATATCCGGACTATTGCGGTTGCATGTAGCCATTCAAACCGGTGAAATTAAGCTGTAGCCCGGCAAGGCCTACGCAATGGTTTAATGAACACGTGTCGATTACACTTTACAGGCAACCTGAACTGTGTATTCATACCGTATGAAAAAAGTAATAATCGACACCGACCCCGGAATAGATGACGCAATTGCCCTGTGCTACGCAATTGCGCACCCCGACTTAGACGTCATCGCCATGACAAGCATCTTTGGTAATGTATCCTGTCAACTTGCAGCTGATAACGCCCTTCGCCTGTGTGAGCTTAATCAGGTGAAAATTCCAGTAGCTCTTGGCGCCGCCGTGCCACTGGAAATAACACCAAACGTACATGCAGACTTTGTGCACGGCGCAAACGGCTTCGGCAATATCGACATTCCGCTTAACAACAACACACTGGTAAACCTCAGTGCCGCTGAACTCATTGTTGAACAAGTTAGCCTGCACCCTGCTCAAATCACCATCATCGCAGTAGGGCCGCTGACTAATCTTGCACTGGCACTACAGTTAGCGCCTGAGATTGCAAGCAAGGTTAAAGAGGTCATTGTGATGGGTGGTGCTTTTTACCGGGACGGCAATGTCACCCCACACGCCGAAGCAAACAGTTGGAATGACCCCCACGCCGCACAAATAGTACTTAGCGCAGATTGGCCAATTACCATTCACGGATTGGATATCACTTATCAAATTGCCTTTGATCGTGACTTCTTTGCCAATCTAGCGAAAGCCAATCCAACAGTTGGTAGCTTCCTAAAAGACGCCGCCGATTTCTATATCGAATTTTATCGCCAACAACACAATTTTGAAGGGTGCTGTCCGCACGACTTACTGGCTATTGTTTATGCCACTAATCCACAGTGGTTCACGTGCGAACAAGCGAACTTTGATGTTATAACCAGTGGCGAACAAATTGGTAAAACAGTAAGCGTTAAAACCAATCAAGAAACAGACAACCTAAAAAATAAAAAAATCGCATTGAAGGTAGACAAAGACGCTTTGCTGGCAGACTACCTTGCAACGCTATCTCTCTCGCAAGCTAATTTAGCTTGAAGTCACCAAATGCGTCATCTGAAAGCTCGACAAGCCTGTGGTATACACCCGGGCACGCCGCCACCACGCGTTCACCAAGGTTAAGCATACGCTGCTGATCTTCCGGCTGCACAAGACCACCGGCTTCCTGAATAATAAGTAAAGCCGCCATGCAATCCCACGGATTCATGTGTGGCTCTGTGTAGCCTATCAGGCGCCCACAAGCGACATACACCAGCATGAGCGCCCCGGATGCATTTTGGTAGAACACTCCATTATCTTCTACTAATAATCTTCGTAAAAGATTTAACAACAGCTCAGACGGAAACCGGTTGCACTGACCAGTACCAACCGATCCATTATCCAGGCTTTGTGATGTTGACACTTGAATAGGCCGATCATTCATAAAAGCGCCCTGCCCGTGTATCGCACGAAATGTTTCCCCGGTCACAGGATCAACAATAACCCCTAATAAGGTTTGGCCATCTTTAACGCAAGCGAGTACCACACACCAGCCAGGCCTTCCCACCACAAAGCTAGCAGTGCCGTCGATCGGATCAATAACCCAGGTAAAACCACTTTCAGTTGGAATGTTGTCAAACTCTTCACC
>JALZUX010000134.1 GCA_023301405.1 Granulosicoccaceae bacterium
CCTATCTTCACTAGTTAATCTGCCCATAGCCTGATCACTAAAGTGATCTGCAAATCCGCCCTAAAACACCACGCCTTTAGTAAAAATAAAGCACCCGTAAGGCCGGTCTTCAATCGTCTGCACAACCGCGTAGCTCTGCTTGGCAGCCTCATAGAAGGCAAACCGCTCAATGGAAGACATTTTAGCCTCCGGCATTACCGCCTGACATTCAGCATAAACCTCATCGTGAACTTCAAGGCGGGTATCAGGCTCACCGACAACCTGCATGTGTTGCACCTGATGCTCCACGAAAGTATCTAGCGGGAAAAGCTGCAATATAGCAACTGTGGCTTGCGTATCGTTGAGACCACTCATTTGCACCAATCGACCACTAGCGGTTTCAGCGGCAACACTATGCGCAGGGAAATTTCTGTCAGCAAGGACTAGCTTATCTCCATGACCCATCGAACGCAGAACCCAAAGTAGCTCTGCATCAATTACTGATGGAATGCCTTTTAACATTGTTTTTCCTGTGGGTTTTCACCGATTGCTTTGCACAGAATTTCTAGAAATCTGCACGACAGAACCCCTGCTAACACGAAGACTCTTTAGTCCCAGCTAAAGCTTTGCTTACTTAGATCGTCAACAGGTTCGTCCGCAGGCTCTGCGTCCGCTCTGCGGTATTTTATCTGCGCGCCCTTTAAGAAGTTACGCAGTATTTGGTCTTTGCACTCACGATAGTGCTTGTGGCCCGGCTTTCGAAAGAAGGCGCTCAGTTCATGATTGCTAATTTTGGTATCGGTGAGCGCGAGAATTTCCAAGACATCTTCCGCTTTCAAATCAAGCGCAATCTTCAGCTTTCTGAAAATGATGTTATTCGTGAGCTTAGTTTCAGCAACAGGCGCAGGACCTTCCCGCTTACCACGATTGTCTTCAATCTGACCATTCAGGAACTTAGCTAACACCACGTCACCACAGCTTTGGTAGGCTGGATCGTCTTCCTTTTTCAGCCAGTCGCTAATCTGTTCGCGGCTGGCTGTGTGATCACCCATTTCAAATAGAGCGATCATTTTTGAATCGTTGTAGTCGAAGGTGTAGCGCAGGCGACGAAGGATATCGTTGTTTGTCATGAGATAAAAGGTTCTTCTAGTTGCCTACACGATAACAGAATATGTAAACCCGCTGCACAAGCTTACAGTACCTGACTCATGAGGACTCTACAGGGGAGATGCGAAAACACCGAGCACCAAAAGCCTAATTGGCCTTTGGCCGCACACGGGACACTCAAGCACCGGCAGCTGCGTAGGGTTCTTGCAGCCGCCGGCAGGGCATTAGACTTACGGCAGTATGGTAGAACCCATCAGATGGCGGTCTAGCTCTCTGGCCGCCTCGCGACCTTCGTTAATTGCCCAGACCACCAGAGACTGGCCTCGCCTGCAATCACCGGCTGCAAATACGTTATCAACACTGGTTTTATATTGGCCATATTCTGCCTGGTAGTTACTGCGACCATCATAAGCAACCTGCAGAGGATCGGAACACTTGTGCTCCGGCCCCAGAAAGCCCATTGCCAACAATACTAAATCAGCTTTCCATTCTTTTTCTGAACCGGCGATAGCCTGCAATTTACCCTCTTTCATTTCAACTTCTACGGTACGCACGCCACTGACCACCCCGTTGGTCTCAATAAATTCAGTGCTTGAAACTTTATAGACACGCGGATCTTCGCCGAACGTATCGTGCGATTCTTCATGGCCATAATCGGTGCGGTAAATCTTAGGCCAGCTTGGCCAAGGGTTGTTATCTGCGCGGTCCGCGGGCGGCTGCGGGAAGAGCTCAAAATTAACCAGACTCTTACAACCATGACGAAGCGAAGTGGCAATGCAGTCAGTGCCCGTGTCACCACCACCGATCACTATTACATTTTTGTCTTTAGCAGAAATATACTCAAGATCAGTGTGGTCAGAGTCGAGCCAGCTTTTGGTATTTGATGTCAGGAAATCCATCGCAAAATGAATGCCCTTGAGATCACGGCCGGGTATACCTAGATCACGAGGCACTGTGGCACCCGTGGTCAACAGCACGGCATCGTTTTCGTTCTGCAGTACTCGAATATCTACTGAGCCGTTACTACCGTCAGCAATATGTTGATTGGTTTTGAATTCAATGCCGGACTGCTTTAATAAATCAACACGGCGATCCACCACTTCTGCTTTAGCAAGCTTCATATTCGGTATACCGTACATCAAGAGTCCACCGATTCTATCGGCTCTTTCGTAAACACACACGAGATAGCCTGCACGGTTAAGTTGCTCGGCGGCAGCAAGGCCGGCGGGCCCGGACCCCACAACGGCCACCTTCTTGCCGTTACGTGTTTCAGGTTGCTCTGCCTTTATCCATCCTTCAGCAAAACCACGATCAACGATGGCCATTTCAATATTCTTTATGGTCACTGGATCATCATTGATTCCCAATACACAAGATCCCTCACACGGCGCTGGGCAAACACGGCCAGTAAATTCAGGGAAGTTATTGGTTTTATGCAGTCGCTTAAGCGCCTCATGCCACTGGCTGCGATAAACCAAATCATTCCACTCAGGGATCAGATTATGTACCGGACATCCATCATCAGACTGACAGAATGGCACACCACAATCCATACAGCGCGCGCCCTGCTCTTGCAGATGGGTTTCATCGTGTTCGGTGTAGATCTCGCCAAAGTCACGTAATCGGGTTTGTGGTTGCCGATAAGATGCAGTGTCGCGAACTATTTCTATAAAGCCAGTTGGTTTCCCCATAATAGCCGGGTATCTCCTAATTTTTTTACGTGCCGCACCCGCGCTAACTTCAGGTGCGACCTATTTTTATTTAATGCCTATAGCTTCCCAACTACACTGCTTCGAGTGTTTCTATTGCCTGGGAAGCAGCCATGGCTGCTTTTTTACTTTCAAGCACGCGCTTGTAATCAGTTGGCATTACCTTTGTAAAATTCTTCAGACTATTTTCCCAATCATTCAAGATAGCTTCTGCCACAGCGGATCTGGTGTATTTTACATGGTTATTTAGCAGAGCTTTAAGTTCTGCCTGATCGGCCTGGTCTACAACGGTTTCAAGATCGACCATATCCATATTGCATCTTTCGGCAAAGCGTTCTTCGGTGTCGTAGACGTAAGCAACCCCACCGCTCATTCCAGCGGCAAAGTTACGACCCGTTCGACCTAACACCACTACTCGACCACCAGTCATGTATTCACAACCATGATCACCGACACCTTCAACAACAGCAGTCGCACCACTGTTACGGACACAGAATCTTTCTGCTGCAATACCACGAAAGTAACATTCGCCGCTGGTGGCGCCATATAATACAACGTTGCCGATCAAGACGTTTTCTTCTGCCACAAAAAGGCTCTTACGCGGCGGATACACGATAACCCGACCACCGGATAACCCCTTACCCACGAAATCATTGGCATCACCTTCGACCTCTAGTGTTACGCCCTTGGCTAGCCATGCTCCAAAGCTTTGACCTGCGCTTCCAGAAAACTTAAACCGTATGGTGTCATCTTCAAGCATTTGCGGACCTACATCGCGAATAATGCGATTGGATAACATGCCGCCAACTACCCGGTTAATGTTAACTATAGGAAGCTCCTGATACACCTTCTCACCTTTACTCAGTGCTCGGGCTGCGAGTGCAATCAGTTTATTATCAAGTGCTTTGTCCAACCCATGATCCTGACTATCAGTGTGGAAAGCCCCTAAAAAGTTATCAGGCTGCTTTGCTACTTCTAATAGGAGTGACAGATCGATCCCTTCAGATTTCCAGTGCTTCATAGCGTCATCAGTTTTTAACGCATCAACGCGTCCGACCATCTCATTGATCGAACGAAAGCCTAGCTCTGCCATAATCATGCGTAGCTCTTTTGCCACCATGAACAGGTAATTGGTCACGTGCTCGGGTTGACCTTTGAATTTCTTGCGTAATTCCGGATCCTGAGTGGCAATGCCTACCGGGCAAGTATTTAAGTGACACTTACGCATCATGATGCAACCAAGCGCTATGAGTGGCGCAGTGGCCAGACCAAATTCTTCTGCTCCTAGCAACGCGGCAATCGCCACATCGCGACCAGTCTTGATCTGCCCGTCTGTTTGCAGAACCACACGCGAGCGCAAGTTATTAAGCACCAGGGTTTGATGAGTTTCAGCAATACCCAACTCCCATGGCACACCTGCGTGCTTTATTGATGTCAGCGGAGATGCACCAGTGCCGCCACTATCGCCTGCAATAACCAGATGATCGGCTTTTGCCTTAACAACGCCTGCTGCTACGGTACCTACACCAACTTCTGCGCCCAGCTTTACACTAATGCGCGCTTGCGGATTAGCATTTTTCAAATCGTGAATAAGCTGCGACATATCTTCAATTGAATAGATGTCATGGTGTGGCGGCGGACTGATTAAGCCAACCCCCGGCGTGGAATGCCGAAGCTTGGCAATGTAATCATCAACCTTACCGCCGGGCAGCTCACCACCTTCACCGGGCTTAGCACCTTGAATAATTTTTATCTGTAGCTCGTCGGCATTGGTCAGATAATTAATCGTCACACCAAAGCGACCGCTGGCCACTTGCTTAATTGCAGAGCGCTTGGAGTCGCCATTGGCAAGAGGCTTGAAGCGGTCAGCGTCTTCACCGCCCTCACCGGTATTTGATTTACCACCAATGCGATTCATTGCAACGGCAAGCGTTTCATGGGCCTCGGCACTGATGCTGCCAAAGCTCATCGCGCCCGTGGCGAACCTTTTCACGATCTCTGCTTCGGGCTCTACTTCATCAATATCAATGGCGCCACCATTGATATCAAAGTTGAAGTCAAGCAGCCCGCGAAGCGTTGCATTTTTGGTGTTTTGCTGGTTGGACTGCTTTGCAAACTCCCAATAGGCGTCCTCGTTATCGGTGCGCGCAGCGATTTGCAGCTTTGCAATAGATGCTGGCTCCCACATATGGGTGTCGCCTTGGCGTCTCCAGTGGAAATCACCGGGGTTAGGCAATACGGTGACATTTCTGACACCGGCAACCCCATAAGCTAAATGATGCCGTCGCTGCATTTCTTCAGCAAGCACTTCCAAATCAACACCTCTGACGCGACTGGCCGTCCCGACAAACGCCAGATCAACGACTTCAGCATCAAGGCCGACAATTTCAAATATCTGCGCACCTTTATAAGACTGTAGCGTAGAGATTCCCATTTTACCCATCACTTTGAGCATGCCCTTACCAATGGCTTTGCGGTAGGTATATTCAACATCAGCGTCATTTGAGATATGACTTAAACCGTTCAGCTGGCCATTTTTTCTTGCATCCCATAACGACTCGAAAGCAAGGTACGGGTTAATCGCGTCAACACCATAGCCGACTAACAAACAGTGATGATGAACTTCACGTGCTTCCCCGCTTTCTAATACTAAGCCGATCCGTGATCGTTCTGATTGCTTAACCAAATGATGATGAACAGCACCTACCGCAAGCAATGAACTAATCGGGCAATTATTTTTATCAAGTGTACGGTCAGACAACACCACGAGACTGAAACCGTCTGCAATGGCCTGACTCGCTTCAGTAGTAATTCTTTCAAGCGCCGCACTGAGACCAGCTTTACCCGAACCGACAGGAAAGGTGATATCAATTGTCTTACTGCGCCAACCTCGGTGGTCCATTTGCTTTATTGAGGCAAGCTCTGCATTAGTCAGAATAGGGTGCGGAATTTTTAGGCGATGTGCGTGCTCTTTTGATGTCGCTAGTAAATTGCGCTCGGGGCCAATAAAGCACTCAAGCGCCATAATGACTTCTTCACGGATCGCATCTATGGCCGGGTTCGTTACCTGCGCAAAGCGCTGCTTAAAGTAATCATAAAGCATGCGAGGCTTATCTGACATCACCGCAAGCGATGCGTCGTTACCCATTGAACCAAGCGGGTCACGAATTTCCCGAACCAGTGGCAACAACATGAACTGCATAGTTTCAGAGGTATAACCAAACGCTCGCATACGCATTGCCAGCGTGTCGCCTGACTTTACTTGCTGTTGAGCGACTTCAGGTAAGTCGGTGAGTTCTATTTTTTCTTCTGATAGCCACTCGCCATAAGGATTGCGCGTAGCAAAGTCTTGCTTAAGCTCTTCGTCAGGGATCATGCGTCCGGCGGCAAAATCAATGAGAAACATTCGTCCCGGCTGCAAGCGACCCTTTTCAATCACCGTGGAAGGATCAATATCTACAACACCGACCTCTGATGCCATGATGCACTTGTCATCATTAGTGATGTAGTAGCGTGACGGTCGTAGACCGTTTCGGTCAAGCACAGCACCAATAAAGTTGCCATCGGTAAACGCTATCGAGGCTGGTCCATCCCAAGGTTCCATAAAGCACGACTGAAACTCATAAAATGATTTTTTCTCTTCTGACATTGTGGCGTGGTTTTGCCATGCTTCAGGAATCATCATC
>JALZUX010000135.1 GCA_023301405.1 Granulosicoccaceae bacterium
TGCTCAACGCTGACGGCAACAGCGGCGGGTTATGTGTTAATCGCCACAACAAGCGGAACGCAACCAATAGCAGGGCCATTATTCCGAACGACTTATGCCACTGAATTAGTTCGAAGCGGAATGGGTCATCAGCCTCGAGCGAGTTCACGAACTTGCCCACCACAACAAGGCCGGTCAGCAAAATTGCGATCAGCCAATGCAGGCTGATCGCAACTGAATTGTAACGATGTGAAGACATTACTCGGCTTTAAGCATCTCTGCCTCAATGTGCAACTTCACCTCATCACTAACGAATGGTGCGCTTGCGCCCAGCCCCCACTGCGAGCGCTTCAAACCACCCACTGCAGATATACCAACAACAGGCTTCTTCGACATGGGGTGGTTCATTGCCGCATTTATAGTAACTTTAAGAACAACCGGGTGTGTTTGATCTTTGACCGTTAGATCACCAGCTAAATCATAAGTGCCATCTGAATTTGCACTTACCGCTGTGCTTGCAAAAGTGATATTCGGGTTGTTTGCAACATCAAACCATTTTTCACCGGTAATATGATCGTACCAAATTTCCGAGCCGGTCTGCACGCTGTCAGTTTTGATATCGAGCGACACCTTGGTGTTAACAGGCTCAGCATTGTCGAGATCCATGGATATCTTAAATTCTTCAAAACCTAGCGTCGGGTTAGACAATCCTAGGTGATTGTACTGGAATCGGATATAGGCGTGAGTTGTATCAACATGGTAGGTGCCTGATGGTACCGCCGACAAATCCGCAGCGTTCGCACCGCCGGCAAAAACAGCTACCGAAAGAAGGATTGCAGAATATTTCATAGAGTTATTCCTGAATAAAGAGAACAGTTGATTTGTGTAGCGCATCCATTCGGATATCACAAACTGGCGAGATTCACCGAGGCACTAGCGCACCTTTGAAGTATGCTGACCAAATTTGATAATCGCAAGGCCTGCGCCTTACCGATGACAATGTATCTAATTACAGACAGCCTGCTTTACGTTACCTTGACATTTATTGTTTGGACGGATTAAAACCATGCTCTCAGCAGCGCAAATCGCACAATACAAAGAAAACGGATTTATCCTCTTGGAAGATGCACTTTCACCAGAGCAGCTAACCAGGTTGCAGCAAGTGACAGCATCGCTTATCAGCCAATCGGCAAACGTGACTGAAAGTAATGAGATATTTGATCTCGACGAAGGCCATAGCAAAGATAATCCGCGACTCACCCGCATAAAGCTGCCACACACGCTCGACCCCATCTATTGGGAAGTCTTGAGAAGCGAGCAGATCAGCAACCTGATCAGGCCACTCCTTGGCAACAATATCAGACTACATACCAGTAAACTAAACACCAAGGCACCTGATGGTGGCATGGCGGTAGAGTGGCATCAAGACTGGGCGTTTTACCCTCACACTAATGATGACTTACTTGCTGTAGGCATAATGCTGGAGGATGTAAACGAAGACAGCGGTCCCCTGATGGCGATCCCGGGCACACACAAAGGACCCATACTTGATCACAGCAGAGATGGTGTTTTCTGTGGTGCTATCGATCCTGCAGACCCGCTTTTTGATCCAACCAAAGCGCACACACTGACTGGCAAAGCAGGCTCACTTTCTATTCATCATGTACGGACCCTTCACGGCTCGGCCCCCAACCATTCAAATCGCGCAAGAAAAATTCTATTTTACGAATGCATATCGGCTGACGCATGGCCAATAGCCGGTGGCGTAAGCAATTACAACGGCATGAATCAACAAGAGCTATGGGACACAATGTGGGACCGCACCATTTGTGGCGAACAACCACGCCACGCTCGCCTAAGTAATGTGCCAGTGTCCATGCCACTTGCCCCGCCACCTGACCCTACTTCAATTTTTAAAGTTCAAAAAAGTGGTGGCGCCGTGAGCGCGTTTAAATAAAAAAATTCTTTTCTAAATAAGCCTTTAATTATTCCAGACCGATAAACCCCTGCCACCTGCTCAATTATGGGTAGGTGGCTTCAGGATTTAACAACGACACCAAACCTTACTGGCTGGCCGTTATAAGAAGAGTGTGACGATGCCCGGCCAGATTAACAGAACACTCAATGCCAACAACTGAAGGCCGATAAACGGTAAGAAGCCCCGAAAAATATCAGTCAATGAGATATGCGGGGGCGCTACAGACTTCAGGTAGAAGGCCGCCCCACCAAACGGCGGCGATAGAAAACTGACTTGCATATTCATACAGAACAGCACCCCGAACCAGACACTCACATGGCGCGGGTCAAGCTGACCGATAAAACCGATATCTTCAATAGGCATGGCCTTAACAATTGGCAAAAAGACCGGGATGATCAACAGCACAATACCAACCCAATCCATGAATGCACCCATAAACAATAGAATCAGCATCATGGTCAGCAGCACAAGGAATGTCGACATTTCGGCGCCAACAATCATCCCTGCGATATAAGTGGGCCCACCGGCTAGCGTGTAGGCACCCGATAACGCCGCTGCACCAACGGTCACCCAAATAATTGTGCCTGTCGAGCGTAGTGTGCGCATAACACTATCCCATACAAGCCCCACCGAAGCTTCGCCACGCAGAAGAGCGATGACAAACACAGCCAACGCACCCATACCTGCCGCTTCGGTAATACCGGTTACACCGCCGTAAATTGAACCCAGTACAATACTGATCACTACTATTGGCGGTACCAGCCCCTTACCTTTATGCCAGCCGCGGAAAGACCTTTCACGACCAACAACAAAGAAAACAACCGCTAACGCTGCTACTACGGCTGCGATCAAATACGGCAAATGGTATGACATGCCTAGGAACAACGGCCCTTGATCTTCAGTCAGATTCTGATTAACACCCAGCAGCGTGTAGGTACCGGCGCGCAACAGTAACAAACTTGCCACAGTGGCTACGCACAGTGCGACAAAACCCAAAAACATAAAGTGCTTTTCAGACCCGGCTGGATCATCTGCCGCAGGCTCTGCCAGCGGAGCAAGAGATGGATTAACGCGAGTCCTGATAATGATGTAAATGATAATAAAAGAGGCCAATACAAACCCGGGTAGAAATGCACCGGTAAACAACGCCTTAATCGACGTTTCGGTAATGAGTCCATAGATGATCAATACAATCGATGGCGGAATCATGGTCCCCAGTGACCCTGACGCACAGATGGTTCCTATCGCTAAATTTTGGTTATAGCCCAAACGCAGCATTTGCGGCAAGGCAATCAGACCTAACAATACGATCTCACCGCCAATGATGCCCGACATTGCTGCCAGCAGAACGGCCATCACCGAGGTCACAATAGCAATACCCCCGCGCGTTCGACTTAACCAGAAATCAAGTGAGTCATACATGCTTTTGGCGACACCTGAACGCTCGAGCAGCGACGCCATGAATATGAACAACGGCACTGAAATCAACACGTACTCTGTGAGCAGATCAAATATCTTTTGCGCTAATATGTAAAGCGGCCCGGTGCCGGGCCTGCCAGTCAATAAGCCTTCCCCAAATGACATTGGGTTTGTCAGTAGACCGGGTTCAAACTTCATCACCATTACGGCCAATGCCAACACGGCAGAGGCTAGGCCCAGTGGCATACCAATCGCCAGCGTAAACAACAGACCAAGGACAAGTACCAGAGAAATAGTGCCGATATCCATTAGTGACTACCTACGCTGCGTTTAATGGCTTCAAGTTCGTCTTCGTCAATCTCAACGGCACTTCTTTTTTCAGATGGATCAATATTCCAGTCATTGATCAGATTCAGCAGCGCTTGGATTGCAATCAACGCCATCATGATCAGAATCATTGGCTGCAAGGTTGCCGGTATAGGTGGATCGAAGGCAGTACCGAACATTTCCCACCGATAAAACTTAGTGATAAAGATCTGCTTGTAGCTACCGAAAATCAGGCCGAAAGTGAAGACCCAGATAAGTGCCACCGAGATCATATCGAACAAGTGCTGAATCCACCGGGGCATTAAATCATAGATAATAAATATTCTTATAAAGCAGCGCTGTTGCATCGCATAGAAACCAGACAACAAAAATACAAAGCCTGCTATCCAAAGCGTGAGTTCATTCGCCCACAGCGTTGGAGCACTGAAAAAATACCGAAGTGTTACTTCGTAAAGCATAACGAAGGTCATGATGAGTATCAGCATCATAGTGACGCGCCCGACAAATAAGGCGACACGATCAATTGATCGCCACTGTTCGTATTCCATTTTGGTACACCGAACGGTGCGCATGCCGATGTAGAAAATAATCGGCATTAGGATCAGTGCCGCCCAGTCGATGATGTCAGCGACCCCGCCAAATAAACCGGGAAGATTTGGAGCGATATCTTTGAGCGCATGCAACGCGCTTATTTTATCGTGCAGACTCTGATCTGCATGCGGAATAAAATCCAGAAGGTAAGCTGGGATGTGCCAAATTGCCCATCCGGCGCATACAACAAATGCAATTGGCACCACCCATTCAATCAAGCTTCCGGGTTTTTTTTCCATAGTCTTTTTTTACGCGTCGATATTTTATACAAGTACACAGTGCAGAGCCATGACGGCCCTGCACTGACGACGAAGGAGCATTTTCCTTACGATTTTCTCACTAACTTACTTCATTGCACCCATATCTTTAAGAAAGGCAATATGGCTTTCCAGCATCGACTTAGCTTCTGGTGTGGTTGCAAACTCGACCCAGCCTTTTTGAACCGCATCCCGATAAGCCTGCAAATCTTCAGCCGACCACTCATAAAGATTTACGCCCTTTTCACGAAGTTCTTTCGCAGTTTTAGCATTAGCAACTTCATTAGCAGTTGCGTTCTTTAACGCCAGAGCCTGCATTGCCGTTTTCATAATTGCCTGGTGATGACCTGGCATTTTATCCCACACAGCTTTGTTGCAAGCCAAGTGATCAGCAGGCATTGAGTGAAAGCCCGGGAAGTTGGTGTGCTCGGCAATATCGTACAAACCCAAGCCTACGTTATTAGTTAAGTTTGCGGCATCAGCGCCATCAATGATTCCTGATTCCAGTGCGGTAAAGATTTCGTTGAAATCCATAACAATAGGCGACGCACCAAGATTCTTGAATACCAGAGTTGCTAAGCCCGGGGGTGACCGGAATTTCCAGTTTTTAAAGTCTGCAGCACTTCGGATAGGTTTAGTTGAAGCCAATGACTCTGGTCCTGGGATCCACCATCCAACAAATTCCATATCGTATTTGTTGTAAAGGCTGTTGACTGACTCGTAGCCGTTTCCATGCAGCATCCATGCGAGTTGCTGATACGGGTTCTGGTAACCACCAAGAAGATCACCTGCAAACTGAAATGCCGGGTTTTTACCGGTTTGGTAAGCACCACCAGTCATATCACAGTCAAGAATACCAGTCGCTGCCGCATCGAAAGTTTCAGTGGACTTGACCACAGAGCTAGATAGAAATAATTCGATCTGGATTTCACCATTCGACATTGTCTGAACGTTGTCAACAAAATCTTTGGCCATTTCACCTGAAAGTTGCTCAGGCGTGAAATGCGTTTGAATCCGTAATTTTGTATCTTCAGCGCTCGCTGTTCCGGCAGCACAGGCAAGTGCCAATGCCGCCACACCAGTAGTGGCTAGCTTGATCGCAGGTTTTATAGTTTTGTTCATGATTATCCTCGCTTAATAAATTGTCAGAACAACAGCAGTGGTGCGGAGTCTGAGCGGATTTAGCCAACAGCGCTTACCGGTTTTGTTATGACACAGCTAGATTGATTTATGAAGGAACACAAATTCGCCTCGCAAAATCCACCGTTAACTGGCACCCCATGAATCTGCGGGCGGTAGACAAAAAGATATCATCTACACCGAAATGGAGCGCCTGACTTGCTGATCACCGGTAACACTGATAAACCAGCTGCCCTCAAGCAGTTACAGAATCATACCACTCGTCACCAAACAAACAATAACTCGATCAGACAAAATGTCGTTTCTTTTGAGACAGAAATGACGCATTTATTGGTGAGGCGATTTCTAGTTCGTGCTTTTTCACAGACAGCGACGCGCGAGGCTGTACGAGGCCATATTTTTATCCCACCACACGCGGGCTCATTACCTATTGAACGTGAGTCGTAATAAATAACTAATTGGGTCGGTGAATGAATAGCGCGCCTGAGTGGCACGCTGTAACACTTATTCTAATATTGACACCGATTAAAGTGCACTCATTTAGTGGTCGAACCTCCCACACTCGTAAGACAGCGGAGAATCTCTTCAGGGGTCGCAGGGGCGTTAAGACTTGGAAATGCATGGTAATTTGTTGCCTCAGCGATCGCATGCCGAATCGCTGAAAATACTGACATTGCAAGCATCAACGGAGGCTCACCAACCGCCTTGGAACGAAACACTGTTTTTGCGGCATTGGGACTGTCTGCAAGGAGCATCACATTGAATTGCTCCGGCGCGTCGGCGATTGCAGGAATTTTATACGTCGCCGGTCCGTCAGTAAGAAGACGCCCTGTGCTGTCCCAGCGCAACTCTTCATTAGTCAGCCACCCGACTCCCTGAATGTAGCCCCCCTCAATCTGGCCGATATCGAGCGCCGGGTTTATTGAATTTCCTACATCATGCAGGATATCAGTACGTAGAATTTTAGACTCACCGGTAAGACTATCGATAATCACCTCTGTCACCGCTGCGCCATTAGCGTAATACAAAAACGGATGACCACTGGCCGTTTCGCGGTCATAGAAAATTTCTGGTGTTTTATAGAATCCCGTTGCGGACAATGAAACACGCGCAAGCCAGGCGGAATTCGCGATTTCAGCCCACGACAGCACTTTGCCTGAGCCAACCTCAACCCCTGTCTCGGAAAACACCAGTGAGTCGGCATCGCATTCATAAGATTCAGACAGATGAACACACAATCGCCGCTTAAGCTTTTCGGCCGCTTTGAGGGCCGCCATACCGTTGATGTCAGTACCGGAGGATGCCGCCGTTGGCGACGTATTCGGCACTTTGTCTGTACGGGTGGCAGATACCTTTATTTTGTCGACAGCGATCCCCAACTCAGTGGCAACAATCTGCGCCACTTTGGTAAACAGACCCTGCCCCATTTCAGTACCACCATGGTTAAGATGAACCGTACCGTCGGTATAAAGATGTAGCAGCGCCCCACCCTGGTTCAAATGCGTAGCCGTAAACGAAATACCAAACTTAACCGGTGTGAGTGCAATGCCTTTCTTAAGTACCGGGCTGGCTTGGTTAAAAGCTGATATCGCCGATCGGCGCTTGCGGTAATCAGACTGTTTTTCCAACTGATCAACCAGCAAAGGCACCGTAAAGTCAGTGACAGTTTGATGGTATGGAGTGATATTACGCTCCCCGTCACCATAAAAATTTTTCTGCCGAACATCAAGCGGATCGATATCTAATGCAAAGGCGATTTCATCGATCACCGTTTCCATTGCGACCATTCCTTGTGGCCCACCAAAACCCCGGAACGCTGTATTCGACACGGTGTGGGTCTTACACCGTAAACCATCGATCAACACGTGCGGGATATAGTAAGCGTTGTCGCAGTGAAACATGGCGCGATCAACGATGGCATCTGATAAGTCAGGGGAATTTCCACATTGACCAGCCAGCTGAAATTTAAGCGCTTCTATTTCACCGTCATTACTAAAGCCAATGTGATACGAATTTTTAAATCCATGGCGCTTTCCTGTCATCACCATATCGTCGCGTCGCGATAATCTGCACACAACAACACACTTATTTCGCGTTGCGAATAACGCCGCCAAACAACAACACGCATTGGCGTGTGTTTCTTTACCGCCGAAACCACCACCCATACGGCGGTTTTCAACCACCACTGAGTTCATTGGTATATCAAGCACCTCTGCAACAAGCTTCTGGGCTTCAGTCGGGTTTTGATTAGACGACTGAATTAACACACCACCGTCTTCATCCAGTGTCGCCCGCGCAATCTGCCCTTCTAAATAGAAGTGCTCTTGTCCACCCACACAAACTTCACCTGCAATGACGTTACCCGCTTCATTTAATTTTTGATCAGCTGCACCACGCCGCATCTGATGAGGGGGGCGCACATAGAATTCACGCTCTATAGCGGTATCGATATCTAGTACCGGGGCCTCAGCCTTATATTCTACATGTGCCTTACCAATAGCCCGCCTGGCCGCATCATGGCTGGATGCCAAAACCGCAAAAATTGCCTGACCGATGAATTCTACTTTAGTGCTTGTCAGTAGTGGATCACCTGGAAAAACAGGACCAATATCCACATGACCGGGAATATCTTGCGCTAAAATAACATCCACCACACCGTCACTGTGTCGGACCTCATCAAGGTTAATGGATACGATCACACCGTGTGCGATAGTACTCCCACCAATGGCAACGTATTTCTGATCAAGGACCGGCGCGATATCATCTATATAAATCGCCGCCCCAGTGACATGCTTAACTGCACTATCGTGCGCTGCTTCTTTAACTAACATGATCATGCACTCTAGCTGGTTCGTCGGGAGACTTAACCTCAAGCACCATTTTTCTCAGCAAGTTTTTAGAAACGTTTAGTCGATACTGAGCGCTGGCGCGGGCATCTGATATTGGCTGGAAATCTTTTTCAAGTGCACTGTCTGCCGCTGCTAAGGTCGCGGTTGTCAGCGCCTGCCCTTGCAACACATTTTCAAGATGTCGTGCACGCTTAGGAATCGCAGCCATTCCACCAAACGCCACCTTGATTTCCTTTAGGTGTTCACCATCCATTTGAAAGTTAAAAACCGCACACACCGCCGATATATCATCGTCGTTTCTCTTGCTGATTTTGTACACCTTACATTGGGGGTTATTGCTGCCACTGCTTTTTAATGCACTGTGCGGAATACGTAATCCGGAAACAATTTCATCTGAATTTAATGCCGTTTTTTTATAATCTATAAAAAAGTCTTCAAGTGCTATTTGTCTTTTACCACGTTCTGATTCCAACACCACCTGCGCGCCCAACGCAATACACAACGGTGGCAAATCACCGATGGGCGATGCATTGGCTATGTTACCGCCAACCGTGCCCTGGTTACGCACCTGAGTTGATCCGAACCGTTGCAACAGTGTTTTGATATCCGAATTCAGCGCACCAAAGTAAGTCAGAAAATCAGAAAGGGTATAGCCGGCACCAACCAACCACTGGTCATCGGTACTTTTGCAGTAATTTAACTCCACGATACTTTTTAAACAGATAATGTGCGGGTATTGACTTAAGTTCTGAGTTACCTCAAGCGCCAAGTCGGTGCCGCCAGCCAGTAAAGGCGCTTTAGGATATTTTTTACGCACAGCGTACAGATCGGTCAGTCGTTGCGGGCGATGGAAATGAGCTTGGGCATCGTCATTTTCAATCGACTGCAAAATCTCAAGTACCGCGCTTTCGTTTTCAGAAAACTTATCAGAGGGTTTCTCAGCCGTAGTTTGAATCGCAAGCGTCGCCGCTTCAACAATTGGCCGATATCCAGTGCAACGGCACAAGTTCCCCCCCAGGTGCTCATCAATCTGATCACGCAAAGCCGGGCCGGGTTTTATGTCAGGTTGTTTCGTCATTGAGAATAGAGACATCACAAACCCGGGCGTACAGAAACCACATTGAGAACCATGGCAATCAACCATCGACTGCTGCGCCGGATGCAGCCGGTCCGCTTGCGCCAGATGCTCTACCGTGATCAGTTGCCTGGCATGCAAAGCCCCAACAAATGTAATACAACTATTGATCGACTCATAGGTTACCCGTCCATCAACAGCAGTCGCCACAACCACTGTGCAAGCACCACAATCACCAGACGCGCAGCCTTCCTTCGACCCCGTAAGCCGTTGCCGGTTACGCAAGTACTCAAGCACCGTCAGGTCTGCCGGTAGATTGGCTTCTTCGACAACTTTATCATTTAAAAGGAAACGCAACACCAGAACTAGCACCTCTTTGAAATCAAATTGTAGAAGTGTAGTGTAACCAGTTTTTGACAAGCAATAACTACTCGGATAATGATTAGGTGGCTGTCCGGGAACCAGGCTCGTAGCGAGGGTGTGAGATTTTGAGTCAGATATTTCTGATCAATAGAGGCGAATAATTGTTCTTCTTTAACGATATCGATCGTAATAGGCAACCGAAAGGCCACAACCGCAGTAGATCATTTTCGGCGCAACCGAATAACTTTACGCCTTAAACCGGTGTAAAAACGCCCTTGCCTTGGCGCACTTTGCTCACCCGCAGCCAGGGTTATCAAAGTGGCAACAAAATTAACTGAGAGGCCGTCGTTACCGTAAATTATCCAGCTGATAACTGCTTAGGTGAGCCGCTGCTTGAAACGGACAGCCTCAAACAAAAAAAGCGGCCAAAGCCGCTTTTTTCTACATACACAAAGTTGTGCGCCTATTGAACCAGGGAGCGATAGATCCAGCCGGAAACACCTGACGTTGTGGATTCAACGTTGATCCATTGACCGTCTCTGGCAAACTCATAAAGCTTATCACCACGCTCTACCTGAGCGACAATCGAAAAGCTGGTACCCGGGCCTTTCCTTAGATTAACGACGACACCACTTACCGTTAACTCAGGCTGTCCGCTGCGTAATGCGCTCTGTGGCTGCCCTGAGACAATCTCGCCTTTGTCGTCAATTACCACCGTTGCTACTTCTCTTTGCGGTAGGGCAATAACAGAAAAATCGTCATTGCTATCCCGCGAATTTGCAGGAATCACTGAAGCGTCAGTGTCAACTTCAGGTGCCTTCGGGGTAATTACTTCCTCGTTGGAAACCACACTGGGCTGTACAATACGGCCTGGAAAATCACCGTTGTTGTCGCTTTCCGGAAGGTACAAATAAACAAGATAACCAGCAACGACCACCAGCGCAACTACCGCCACGCCCCTTGCCCAAGCACTTATTGCACTCGCCATTCCTACTTCTTCGCCTGGGCCCAGCAACAATCGACTACCAGACGAACGGATACCGTCGTTGTGTAATTTTACAAAAACCAAACCCACCATCATGGACAGTGGCCAGATGAGTAAAACCGCAGCTACACCGATTTCCGTAAACACCAGCACGGCCAGCAATAACGTAAAAAATACAGCGGCGGCAACACTGCAATAAGCAAGACCCAGTGGCCCAAAAAACAATGTCGCTGCAAATTGAGTTGATACCGACTTCAACATATTTAGTCTCTCTGTCAGGCAAAACAATGACTTACGTCTGCCTAACCTGTTTCGGGGATAAGATCCTCCGATGTTTGATCTGTTTTCGCCGGGATCTCTCCGCAGCAGACCCTAGATCTGTCGCACCGTAGTTTATTACGTCCTTATTATGACCAGCTTTAATCAGCGCTTGGTCGCACGAAGTAATATCGCGTCACAATACCCTGCTTTCATGTATCCAACTGTTGCTCTCTGCGAAATTGTGACATTACGCTCACAAACGACCGCAGAGGTTAACAGAACGGTTTTCGAAACTGAATGTATTAGTGATCGCGAATGATTGATTTTTATGTCAACCCTTAACCAGAAACACTAAAATGACCTCTAGCGATGCTCTAACCTGGGACACTGACGTCCTCCGACAGTTTCCCTTACCGTTCTAAAGGAAAGCCACTTGATCAAACGACTTCTTCTTGTTTTGAGCTGCCTGGCGGCCATTTGCAGCTCACCTGCACATGCCGTCTATTTCCCAGCCGGGATTGATTGGGCCAACCCTTCTCCAAACCGCTTTATCGTTTCGATGTATCTTAATATGTTGGCAAGAGCACCACAGGAGCGCGAAATCAGCAACGCCACACGCATTCTTAGCTCAAACGACAATAGCAAGACAAGGCTGGACCTATTCAAGCAAATTCTAGGCAATCGTGAATACCAGCAAATTTTTGGTGCGCAGGACAACCTCTGGAGGGTTTATCGTGCCCCGGACAAGAACTACAACAACGGAAACGGCTACTGGCGTTACCTTGCAGCCAGTAGAAAACCAGCTGGTTTCGAAAACTGGCATCTTAGCGGCACATCGTCAGAATCAGTAGCCGATTCAATTGCTCACTATTACAACTCGTTTTGCTATCAGGGCACCCCGTGCATCGTTGACCCTGCACTCGCCTACAAGCGTGGCGATAGAGCCTACGCAAGTAATCAGTCATTAACCCATGCCTGCGCGGATGAGTCGCAGCTAGTCAGTCAGTTTGAATGGGTGGCAATCAACGGTACTACATACCCGCGAGGAACGGACAGCACCACACTGTGCATGGGTCAGCATTATTACAAAGCGGCCGGCGTGGTATTGCAGCACTTTCAATGCGACAGCGGATATCAGAATTGTCAACGTGACCAGTCAAAGGACATCCGTGGCCAAAGAACAGGACGCAACAGCCAGGGCAAACCCACATTGTTCTTCGCTGACGGAACACGCCTGATCCAGACCAGCCACAACCGGACCACCAATCAGAGCCAAATAAACAGCCCCGCCACCGGAGAGCCAGCATTTGTCGATTCAAGCCGCAATGGCAGCCACGGCTGTGCCGACTCCACTGTTGCAAGCAGTACGTTCCGTTGGCGCAGCGCAACCGGCACCTCAGAATCCAACGGCATTGGTGCCACAACTGTTTGTATGGACAACTTTTATTATCAGATCGAGGGGGTCGCGTTAAAGCGCTTCGATTGTGCTGCCGGGTTCAGAACCTGCCGGCCGAACCCATCAAAAGATATCACCGCCGACAAACGTAAAAGGGTAGACGGCTACCCGGGCCTGGAGTTTCGCAGCGGCACTACATTGGCATTGATAAAACAATCAACTTCCAGCAGCCAACCCGCAAGAGCCACAACTGGCAACACAACAACGCCACAACCGGGTCAACGCCGAGTCGCTGGACAACACGAGTGCGCTGACTCTGCTCTGCGCGTTAGCCAATTCCGCTGGACAAAGCAAAACGGTGCCTCCAACTGGCCTGAAGGTGTCGCCGACCGCTACGTCTGTCTAGATAACGCCTACTACGAAATTCAAGGCTCGACATTGCGACATCACCAGTGCACAGCAAACTACCAAAATTGCCGTGCTAACCGCCGCAGTGATCTAATAGCCGTGAGCGATACAAAAGATGGCAGAGGCAACATGACACTGATATTCGCAAACGGTGATCGACTATCGTTGATCAGCCGTTAAAATAAACGCGGACTTTTAATGGTACTGGCCGCATAATGCGGCCAATACTCGTTACACCCCAACATGTCTCACCAACGTTATTTTCAACTGACCACACCTCCGAGGCTGCTTTAAAGCAATGCTTTCATTTTCCAGGCTTTCTGTCAGACGCGGCCCTCGTGTTTTACTCGAAGACAGCACTTTTACTATTCACCGTGGACACAAGGTAGGAATAACCGGCGCCAACGGCACTGGTAAAACTACTCTGTTATCACTCATCATGGGCGATCTCAGCCCGGATACCGGTGATTTTGATATGCCGCGTAACCTAGTGATCGCACACGTTGCCCAGGAGATAGAAGCGAACGATCGCGTCGCCTTAGAACACGTCATCGATGGCGATGTGGAACTACGTGGCTTGCAAAAACGCCTTGAAGACCCATCAACCGATGGCATCAAGCAAGCAGAAATCCACAGCGCCATTGAAGTTGCAGGCGGCTACACAGCAGAAGCCAGAGCGGCCACTCTGCTGAGTGGACTTGGATTTACCACGGTACAAATCACACAGCCGGTGAAAAGCTTTTCCGGTGGATGGCGCATGCGCTTAAACCTGGCTCGCGCCCTCATGTGCCGGTCTGACCTGCTGCTACTTGATGAGCCCACCAATCACCTTGATCTCGATGCCGTCATCTGGCTTGAGTCATGGCTAAAAAGGTATCAGGGCACATTGATATTAATTTCTCACGATCGCGAGTTTCTCGATAACGTTGTGACAGAAGTTGCACACATCGAGCACCAGAACTTGAAGCTTTACTCTGGCAACTATTCGCAGTTTGAACGAATTCGGGCAGAGCACCTGGCAGCACAACAATCTGCACATGAAAAACAACAACGCGAAATCACACACATGAATGCCTTTGTGACCAGATTTCGCGCTAAAGCCACTAAAGCAAAACAAGCACAAAGTAGAATAAAAGCGCTGTCACGCCTTGAAGTTATCGCACCCGCGCACATCGATTCACCCTTTAAGTTTTCGTTTAAAGAACCAGAGAAACTTCCACAGCCTCTACTTCGTATTCGAAAAGCATCCGTAGGGTATGATGGAAAATCGTTGTTATCGGGTATTAAATTCGAAATGCATAACGATGCCCGCATAGGATTACTGGGCCCGAATGGCGCTGGCAAATCAACACTAATAAAAATGCTCGCCTCTGAGCTTGAAGCAATGGAAGGTGAAATACACTTTGCCAAAGATACTAAAATTGCCTACTTTGCTCAGCACCAGTTAGACCAACTAAACTTATCAACCACTCCCATTCAGCACCTGCGTGAACTGGACAGCGAGGCAACCGAAGGTGAATTCAGAACCTTTCTTGGTGGATTTGGCTTTCAAGGCGACCGCGCTTTCGATATTGTCGGGCCTTTTTCAGGTGGCGAAAAAGCACGGTTGGTACTGGCGATGCTGGTCTACCAAAAACCCAACCTTCTGTTACTGGATGAGCCAAGCAACCATCTAGACATTCAAATGCGCCACGCTTTGACCGTCGCTTTGCAAGACTTCCAGGGTGGCATAGTACTGATATCCCACGACAGACATTTATTAAAAATGGCCTGCGATACACTGTTATTAGTGCATGACGGCAAAGTGGAAGAATTTGATGGTGATATCGACACCTACCCTGCCTGGCTGCAAAACAGAAACAAGCCATCTGCCACTGACGCAGTGTCGGTTACGCAAAGCGAAAAACCTGACAAAGATAAAAAGCGGATTGATGCAGAGAACCGTCAACGACTTGCTCCGCTGCGCAAGGAAGTCGTCGCTCTGGAAAAACAACTCGACAAACTCACTCGTAAGAAAGACGATCTTGAGACCTTGCTCGGCGATGAA
>JALZUX010000136.1 GCA_023301405.1 Granulosicoccaceae bacterium
GGTACTGACAGTTAAGTGCCCATGTGACCGCGTCAATGCAACAGATATCAGCCTTGCCCCGTGCGACTAGTTTCATAGAGTTTAAGTGCGAGCCGCTAAAAGTGCATTGTGTGAAGAAGGGTGCGTTGATACCCAACTCTGACAGGGCAATTTCAAGTGTGATCAGGCCGGATAAAGAATCTGCCGAGTTGGCAGCAAGCGTTTTGCCTTGGTAGTCAAGCAAACTGGTGCTCGCAGAGTTTGCAGTGACAACAAAGCTCGAATAGTTCGCTCCGTTGCAACCACTGTGTGAATAACGGGGGGTGGCAACGAGTCGTACCTGGTTGCGATAGGTCGATACGTAAGGGTAGCCGCAGGTTTGCGACACAAACAAATCCCTATGGCTCCATTGTTCTGCAAGCGGCATCTTTCTATTGAGGCTTGCAGGTGGAGTTATGGGTAACGATGATAAGTTATTAAACAGCGTACGCCAGACAGCCCAGAGATGATCGTTAACAGGCCTGACGATTGGATCGTCATACATACTCAGTGAAGCAATTGACACACGTGACCCTCTTGTTTTTGAGAACATCCAAACGACGGACCTACCGTTGGTTTTGGTGAATAATAGCAAGCTAGTCCATAATTTATGAGTTTGGTGTAGACCGGCTACACTCCCTAATTTTCAGGAAAACCTTTGAATCCAGTTCTTGTAGAAGTCTTTCGCAGCGATAAGGTTGAGTCTTTTCATCGTGGTGCTGTTGTAGCTGTGGATGTCAGCGGCCAGGTAATCTTTGAATTAGGAGATATCAATGCGCTGGTTTTTCCACGCTCATCACTCAAGCCGATTCAGGCTATCCCGTTGATTGAATCTGGTGCGGCTGAGCATTTTTCATTAACCCCGCAAGAGATAGCTCTTTCCTGCGCATCACATAATGCGGAAGACAATCACCAGCATGTGCTAACTCAGTGGATGAAAAAAATTGGCCTAACTGCTGATCAACTTGAATGCGGACCGTCACTACCTTTGCATATAGACACTGCTCATCAAATGTTGCGTGACGGTGGAGAAGCAGAGAGGCGCTTACATAATTGCTCTGGTAAGCATACAGGAATGCTCACGCTGGCAAGTTTCCTTGATGTCAGCACTGATGGTTATTGTGATTATCAGCATGAAACCCAACGGCGGTGGATGCAGGTACTGTCAGATCTTACAGGCAGTGATGTGACTCGTTATCCGTGGGACAAAGATGGCTGCGGGTTACCAGCGATGGCAATGCCTCTGATCGAATTTGGCAAAGCATTAAGCTGTTTTTGTGCAACTGATAAACAGCCGCAAAAAAGAGCCGCAGCAATGAAAAGAATTCTCGCCGCTATGCAGGCCCATCCTGACATGGTGGCGGGCACGGGTCGTTGCTGTACAGCAACAATGAAGGCGTGCGAAGGTCTGGTGGTTAAAACCGGTGCCGAAGGCGTTTTTGCCGCGATCGCTCCTGATCGTGGTATAGCAATCGCCTTGAAGATAGACGACGGGGCCACGCGTGCGGCTGATGCAGCTTTGGGTGCAGTACTTCTGCAGCTGGATATCATCAATCAATCCCAGTATGAATCAATGAGTAACTGGTACAGACCAGAAATAATTAACTCGCAAGGTGTTAGCGTGGGTAGTCTTTCCCCTTCATCTGTGTGGCATTGATCGCTTAATTCAACAAAGACTTTTAACAAGGCTCCTCTATGCAACTTAAAGACAAATTATTACTGAAAGAACAGGCCTATATCAATGGGCAGTGGAGCGCAGGAAGCAGTGCGCAAACATTTTTGGTGACTAATCCAGCCAGTGGTGAATCGATAGCAGCAGTTGCTGATTGTGGTGCTGATGATGCCGAACGCGCAGTGGCAGCAGCCAATAAGGCACTACCCGGTTGGAAAGCTAAAACGGCTAAAGAGCGTGCAACTATTCTAAAAAATTGGTTCCATCTGATGATGGAGAATCAAGAAGATCTTGCCGTCATACTTAGTACAGAGCAGGGCAAGCCAATGGCAGAGAGTCGTGGTGAAATAGCCTATGCTGCAAACTTTATGGAATGGTTTGCTGAAGAAGCTCGTCGTATTTACGGTGATGTTATGCCGGGCCATGCCGCTGATAAAAGAATTATTGTCTTAAAAGAACCCATTGGGGTTACAGCAGCAATAACGCCTTGGAATTTTCCTTCAGCTATGATTGCACGCAAAGTCGCTCCAGCGCTGGCGGCAGGCTGCACTATGGTGGTTAAGCCTGCAGCGGAAACGCCGTTGTCTGCGCTGGCACTGGCAGAGCTGGCCGAGCGTGCTGGTGTACCAGCCGGGGTATTTAGCGTGGTGACTACAGATCAGTCGGCCGCTGTCGGTGGTGTGTTGACTTCATCACCAATTGTTCGAAAATTGTCCTTCACAGGATCAACAGAAGTTGGCAAATTGTTGATGAAACAGTGTGCTGGGACCGTTAAAAAAGTATCAATGGAATTGGGTGGCAATGCTCCGTTTCTGGTTTTTGACGACGCCGACGTTGATGCTGCTGTGCAGGGTGCAATGATTTCCAAGTACAGAAACTCCGGTCAAACTTGTGTTTGTACAAATAGGTTTATTGTGCAAAGCGGTGTCTATGACGAATTCTGTAACAAGCTTGCCGCGGCGGCAGCAGAATTAAAATTGGGGGCGGCAGATTCTGGTGAAGTACAGCAAGGACCATTAATAAATCAAGACGCAATTGATAAAGTAGTCGAACACGTTAACGACGCAGTGAGCAAAGGGGCAAGAGTGCTTACCGGCGGTGAGGCTGATGACTTAGGTGGATTCTTTTATAAGCCTACCGTACTTGTAGATATCACTACAGACATGGCTATTATGGGTGAAGAAACCTTTGGGCCTGTGGCACCGGTAATTAAATTTGAAGATGAGGCAGAAGGCGTTGCATTGGCTAATTCAACTGAGTTTGGTCTGGCTGCCTACTTTTATTCTACTAACATAAATCGGATTTGGCGGGTCGCCGAGTCACTTGAAACTGGCATGGTTGGGATAAATGATGGCCTGATTTCTACTGAAGTGGCACCGTTCGGTGGTGTTAAAGAGTCAGGCGTCGGTCGTGAAGGGTCAAAGTACGGCATTGAAGATTATCTTGAAATCAAATACCTTTGTATGGGTGGTATTTCATAGCGGTATAGCTTTTGGTGGCGGTAGCTATAGGGCTACCGCCAAGCAAGACTTTTTTAGCAAGCCGTGTGCATTAATCGGTTTGATACAGTGTAATATTCCTGTGCAGTAAGCCATACTTCAATCGTAGCTAACGTATTTGTAGTCGTTCCATCAATTAAATTTCTTGCTCGATATAATAGTGATTTTTTAAGCACTACTTAGAGCGCGGCGCCATTTATTGACAGGATATGCTCGTATAAACTTCGCTCCAGCGTAATCGAGTTTTCGTCCTCACATCGCTTTGCCAGTCTATTGCTGTTCTCACCGGGTAAACGTATCTCGGTAGCATCGTCAACAGTGCGACCCTCTTTTATGCGACGGATCAAAAGATCGGCAGACGCCCTAAAGCTGCTGTCTCCTAGAACGACTTTCGGGTCGATAGTGATAATGGTGTTGGCGCGGTTATCCTGTGAATCACCTACTATCGAAGCACCTGCCAGTGGTGCGGTTAGCATTTCAAACATCAATGCTAAGCCAGAGCCTTTTGGTCCGGCTATAGTGCGTAATGCACCTGCCATGGCTTTAACGGGATCTGTTGTTGATTGTCCGTCGCGATCGACGGCAAGACCTTTATTGATCGGTTGATTGTTGTTCCGTGCATTGATGATCGCGAACCAAGTAGTGGCTGCGGTCGCCATGTCTAGCACAGTCGGTTCGCTGCTTGTGGGGATGGCGATAGCGACCGGGTTGGTGCCCATGACGGGATCAATGCCGCCCTCTATCGCCATGACTTTAGGGGATCCAGCCATCACTAATGCTATATAGCCTTGCTGTGCAAGTTGTGAGGCGTAGTAACCAATAGAGCCAGTTGATGATCGGGTGTTATGGGTATTGACTAGGGAGATGCCGCAGTTTTTAACCAACTCACTTGAAGTCTTAACAGCGTGGTCCATTACATACATACCAGTATGTCCGCCACCGTTAATGGTAGCGATAGCAGATGATCGCTTGTCAGTGAAAATGTCGCAGCAATTTTTATCAGGTAAGACTGTACGTTCTTTTATTTTTATCAGCCCTTGATCGCTGTTACGTTTTTGCGCATACATTAATACCCGGGCAACTATGGCGGCCTCGTCTGTCGATAAACCGAGCCTTATCAGCGCATCGCAGACCACTTCATTGAGTTGATCCAGTGGTACAGTAACTTTGCTAATTGGCAGGGTTTCCCATGTGGTTTAAGGGGGCATTCTGTTGGCCTTCAGATACAAACCATATTAGCCAGTATTCTTTGTGGGAATTCGGCCTTCGCCACTTAGCGATCGAGCGGTGATAATAGTTGGCAACAGATGATATTTTTTATTCTGCTAATTGAATAAGCAGTTTTTCGTCTTCGATGCGGATGTCTTCAATGCCTTCGGCGAAGGATTTCCAGAAACCGTCGCTGCCACCAAACTCACGGACAAGATCAATATTTTTTAAGCCTCCAAGCCAGGCGTTAGGAATCGGAATTCCCCATACACTGACGCCTTTCATCACTACCACGGGCCGGTTATCTGAATAGGAAAGCTCGGTACCACTGCTGACCTTCAGCGTTTTTCCGCCCAGAAATGGAAAGTCGGGGTCAAGCTCGACCAATAACTTGACGCTGGCGATATTATTCGACAGATCGATAACTACTTGCTCTGCCAAATCGGTTTCTTTTGCTAGTAGTGCATTGAGCTCCCTTTCAGTGAGTTCGATACGTCGTTTGCTGTTATCTTCAGAATAGACTTCAGGTTCCATATTGTCGCTGGCGGTGTTTTTGGTATTGTCGATGTTGAATTCCTGTGTGGAATCAGCTTCGTCATTTTCCGGTGTGGCATCAAAATTACCGATCGCGCTCAGTTTTTGGGATAGCTCTGTGTCTTCCTTAGTACTGAGCTCAACTGGTTTGAAATTTTTTGAAAACAATTGGCTATTGATTGCCCAAAGAGTAATTCCAATGGTCATGACAATTGTTAACAATAGGAGTCCTATAATTGACAGGCATCCAAGCCCGTGTTTTTTCGGGACTGCGACTTGTTGATTGTAGTTTCCTGACACTTGGGTAAGACCTCGAAAAGGTGATGTTGGCGGCACTTAACGACGAATAGTCTCACGAAACAGTGATTTCAAACCAAACAAGAGAGTTAAACACTGTGTTGTGCCAATTTAAAACCTTGCGATGTGGAAGGCTTAATTCACTGTAGCCATTCAATTCCGCAGAATTGAATGCGGAAATTCCAGAAAGTTAACCAACAGTGACCTATAAGTAACTGTCGGGAACACAAAACTAAACATAGAGTGTAGTGGTGATGCCGCACGACTGGAGCGCTCATCTGTCTCAGTTGAAGATGAGACTGTGCCACCAAACAACAGATAGGCTAAAAAGAAGTGTCTGAAACCACCGTTAGCAATACAGTGTCAAGTTGGCAGCCGTACGCGCCGCCGGGGCGTCGTGGGCAAATGCCTTGGTCGGGCGGCAAGATATGGTTCTGGATACTACTGGCTCTGCTAGCGGTGATTCTCACGACTATTGCCTGGGGCGTACCTTATATTGAGTCGCGTCTAGATCGACTCAGCAGAGCGAGATTGCTGAGCGCAGGGGTCGACGCCTCGACGCTGAATTTACGTTGGGACTATCGTAACCTGACCGTCAACGGTGAGCTTCCGGCCAATGTTGATGTGGAACAATTGACCGATATCCTGCGTCAGGGAATTGTTAATGATTCGAACTTTCTGGCAAGTGGTATCAGGCGTTTGAAAATTGACGTTAAGCCGCCACCGGTTGAAGAAAACATGTTTTTGACAGAGGCGGAACAGCCGAGCCTTTCAGTTGCTGTAAGAATCGAAAATAATAATGCGGTGCTCGACGGTGTCGTGCAGACACAGCAACAACGAGAGGCGTTGTTAAATGCGATGCTGGAATCAGGTACAGCAAGTATTGCTGATAATCTGGAAGTAATGGATATCAACATCGCCAGTAGTGGCAGTGATACGAAAGTTGAAGCACTTGCCAGAATGTTGGCTGAGGCCGGTCCAGGCCAAGCTATCAGTGTGGTGGCAAGCCTGGATGAAGATAATCTGAATTACCGAGTTAAGGCGATTGATTTAATCTCTGTTGATGCCATAAAAGAGGCGGCCGACATCGTGATGATAGGATTTCAAGTCAATGGTCAAATAACTACTGATGGTGCGGCAGCCACTGCAGTTGATGTGTCCGCAATAGTCGATGAGGGTACGTTGACATTGACTGGGCAGATTTTTTCCGAGGAGCAGCATCGTCGTTTGTTTTTTGCCGCTAATGAAGCGATGGGAGATGCCAGTCAGGTGGTTGATCAGTTGCAAGTGATTGAGCAGCAGGCACTGCTGGTTGGAACTGATGAACGGATAGACGAATTAGCGTCGATACTGTCGCGCTTGACGCCGATGGTCAGTGGAGAAGTGCAAATGCGTGGTGTTCAGTTATCTATTGACGCCATAGTCGACACTGAACAAGTCAAGGCAAATCTGCAAGAAATTACAGCATCGGCCCGAGGCAGCGGGTTGAGTATTGATGAAAATATTAGTGTGTTTAATGACGCAGAAGTAGATAGCGTCTCCGAATTTCAGCAAGGTCTGGATCAGCTTGTCTGGCAGGTACGAGAGAATGTGACATTCAATAGTGGCAATGCCACTTTAAATGAAGAGGCACTCGCCACTCTTAAATTGGTGGCTGATGTGATTAACGCCTATCCGCAGTTGAACGTAGAAGTTGAAGGTCATACTGATAACGTTGGACGTGACTCAGTTAATGAAGCGCTGAGTAGGAAACGCGCGCTTGCAGTTAAAAATTATTTGATCAGTCAGTCGGTGGCAGATAGTCGCTTGGTTGCCGTTGGGTATGGGCAGCGGGTGCCTATTGACTCTAATGACACTCCGGAAGGCAGAAAAAGAAATCGACGCGTACACTTTAACGTAGTGAAGCAACAATTAACAAATTAACGAAACAAGAGTAAATAATATGCCATGGGTTGTTTGGGACATTCTGGTACCAATGCTGGCCACCTTTATTATAGGTTTGGCGGCAGGCTGGTTATTGTGGCGGTGGCGACGTCAGAAAGTAGATGTTGCTGCGCTGAGTTTGCAAGCTAAGGCGGCTTCATCACAGCCGGAAG
>JALZUX010000137.1 GCA_023301405.1 Granulosicoccaceae bacterium
TCGGGTGGAAGTTTTGCAATGCCGTATGTTCCGGCTACTAATTTTAGGTTTAATTTGTTTTGCATCGTTGGTTTTTCTGAATCATATTGTCACCACGCTACGAATATAGAATATAGGGTGTGGTGACTTTTCAGGAGTGCCTGTCGTGCCTGGTTAATTGATGATGAGGGGGAGGGAGTTAGCGGGCAACAGATACGGGTATTTGAGCGCGAACGGTACCGCCCACGGATATGACAGGTGTGTTATTAATGGTTACCAACTGTGTTGGTTTCAATTAGAGTGACGCTATTGGTATGCCGCAACTGTTGATAGTTTGCACTATTGCCAGCAGTGCCAGACAAGCTATTAATGCTAGTCTGGGAACCGCTGGCTTGTTATTTTTTTTCGGGTCAGTCATTTATAGTGTGCTGAGCTTAGCTTTTTAGTAAGTTGGCTTCAACGGCGTCAAGAAAGCCGTTCATGTCAACGATATTTTCGGCGTCGGGGTCAGTGGTTTTACCTTTGATGTCTCCGGTGATGGTGCCTTGGTCGACGGTATCAATAAGCGCTTCTTTAAGGCCTTTTGCATAGCTAATCAGGGCAGTATTTGTTTCGCGGTTGCCTAGCTCGTGTAGGGCGTTTGCCAGTGCGTAAATAAGGGCGGATGAATTGAACAGTGCTACTTCACCATTGCTTTCCTGATACTGTAAAAATAAGTCATGTGCGGTGCCGTGTGGCGCTTCGTACAGCATGGTGCCATCTTTACTTTCAATGATTGAGCTTGCCGTAGCCAAGCTGCCACCCAGAGCGGCTGATATGTCAGAGTATATGTCTCCGTCAAGGTTTTGCGCCGGATACAATGCGTTGCGTGGCGGATCAGTGATCATTTTTTTCAACTGACTGGATGGGCGCATAATCATGAAGGAAGGTGGTGGGGTATCTTGTTGTGCTAATTCTGTTCGTACCTCGGATATAACCGTGCTGAAGACTTCGTCGTAGTCCATGTATTCGCGTTTCAGGCCGAAGTAAACTTCTTTGTCGTTGAGTGATGCATCGCGGAATACCTGGCTCACCCAGTCTTTGATGGCGGCGCGGTCGTTAGACATAAAAAGTACCGGATCATTTTTGCCGATAGGTCTGGCGTGCGCCTCTTCACCATCGATAATGACTTTAAGAATGCCGTCTTCTTTCATGGGAGCGTTGAAGCTGCCGTATTGATCGCCACCACCGGCGCTCATGCGAGATATAGACACATGATACTTGCGGGTAGGCATGCCGAATTCTTTCAGACAGTTGACCAGTTTTAAGAGTTTTCTGCCAGAGGTGTTATCGGGTACGCCCCACAGTGCGCGTTCGGGCGGGTTGGCGATAATGCGAGCTGCCTGCGCATCGATGAGTTCATAGAAATAGCTTAGGCCAAGATCTTCGATGGTTTTTTGGTAGTGTTGCTCGTAGATTGCTTCTATGGCTTCACGCATTACACCGTCATAGCCGGGTATAACGGTGTCTTTTAGTCCAAGGTATATGTGGCGTTTTTCTTCAATGGCGCGTTTAAAAAAGCTGTGCGCCCATGCGGTGACCGCTGCGAGATCATTGGTGGCCAGTAGCCACGGATCTCCTTTTTGCAGTGTGCGCCGATGGATTTCCTGCGGATCACCACTGCTGCCGACAAACACGAGTTTCGCTACACCGGTTGTATTAGATAGTCTGTTAAAGCTGTCTTTGATACCGCCAGTATCCATGGTATCAACGACGATGTCTCTGCCGATCCATTTGGGCTTGATGGCTTTAATGTTGCGAAATTTGATGTCTTCACGAGTGATGTTGCCGCCGATGCCCTTGCGAATAGCGCCGTTGGGTGACTTGGTGGCGAGCTTGTCGAGCTCTGATTCTTTTATATTCGGGTGCTTGGCGAGCATTTCGTCGAGCTGTTCGCGGTTTACGGTCATGCCGGCGTTTTTAATGCCGATGCCGTGTTTTTTCAGTGCCTCGATTGCATCGAGCACGGCGCGGCCATTGGTCAGCAGCCGATTTTCTGCGGTAAGGTCGACTTCGACAAGGTCAATATCCAGGGGAGTAGTGACGAATTTTTCAAGGATTTTCTCGAAAGCTATTTGCGCCATTTCATCGCCGTGTAAGACGACAAGGGGGTTGGATACTTTTATTTTACTAGTCATCGTTACCTTGGCATTTGTTGTTATGTGAATTTAGTGATTATAGCAATACTGGCCGAATCGCGTGCGCGAATAGCAATTTGTGCGTTTGGCTGTGGTGGTGGCGGGGCTGTGTGGGGTAGGAGCGGTTTTCATGCTATTCAAACGGTGGTAAATGCTGGCTGCTGTTGTGCGACGGGTTTTGCTTCCAGCCGGGGATTCAGGATTGTCTGGCCGGTTTTGAGCCATATAGCGGAGTGTGTGATTAGCGGGTGGTCGCAATGTTTTGGGTTGCTTTCTTCGCAACGCGTTGTTGCTGCTGATAGTTTGTTGTGGGGCAGCTGTTACAATTGTTTCAGTGGTAGGTAATGCACGCTTTGTGCAATATTTTGAATGACTTTACAGGCTTTTTACCTATGTGGGTTTATCTTCTGGCAGCCGCCTTTATTGGCTTTGCTTTTTCTTTTCAGCCGGTTATCAATGCCAGTATGGGTGCAGCTTTGGGTTCACCGATGATTGCTGCAGTCGTATCGGTTGTTTTAACATTACTGTGTTTGTTGTTGCTATTGCCTGTTTTTGGCAGCGGAGAAGTACGGCTGTCATCAGTGTCGGAGTTGCCATGGTGGAGTGTGATCGGAGGCATGATTGGTGTGCTTATTGTTGCCGGCTCTTTATCGGTGGCGCCGGTTACGGGGGCGGCGATGTTTTTTGTCTGTGTGGTAGCTGGTCAGTTATTTGGCGCTACGATAATTGATCACTTCGGGTTATTTGGTTTCGCCCGGCAGTCGCTGAGCTTTGGCAAACTGGCCGGCTTGCTTTTAGTGCTTGGCGGGGCGTTGCTGGTGCGTTTGTCTGATTAACCTTCTTTGTATTTATTCAGCTGGTATTGGTGAGTTGATCGGTTTTTACCTTATGAATATAGTTTTTTGTGACCATGCACAGGTTGCTGAGCCAGATCGACACGGCCCATAGCCGCAACAGGTGGGCTGTGATTAGTGACAGCATTTTTTTGCGAAAACGGCGTTCTATTGGAGTGAATATTGACTGGGTGTTATCGGTGTCGTTGCATTCTTTTACGTTGATTATTTGAATTAATTCTGCCAGTGGGGCTCACAGTAACAAACCAAGTTGGAACTCTATATGAAAAAAATTAACCCAGGTGGCAATCATCGTTTGTACCCGTTTGCTGATGGCGTTGACTCGAAGCGCCGGTCATTGCTGGCAGCCGGTGCGGGCTTGGGGGCGCTGGCGACGGGCCTATGTTCCGGTCAAGCGGTTGCTCAATCGTCGTATGGTGTGCAAGGGCAGTTGGCTTCAGAAATTGAGTTAGATTACTGGATTGACCATAACGGCGAAGAAACCCGATTTTCGATAGATGAACAGCGCGGTAAGTGGGTGTTTCTAAAGTGCTTCCAAAACTGGTGCCCCGGTTGCCATTCCAGTGGGTTTCCCACGCTACAAAAATTTTCAGCGGCGTTTCATGATCACCCCAAAGTGGCCATTGCTGCTATTCAAACTGTTTTTGAAGGCTTTCAAGCTAACACTAAGGATGATGTGCGTAAGCTTCAACTGCAGTATGATTTGCCGATTATCATGGGGCATGATCCGGGAGATAAAAACGCAGCAGATGGGGATCATCGCTCACAAACGATGAAGTTGTATCGAACGGGTGGTACTCCCTGGCTGATTCTGATTAGCCCGGAGGGCCAGGTGGTTTATAATAATTTTAAAGTGGATGCTGACGAATTGATCGAATATATCGGGGCTCTGGTTGCCTGATTGTATTCTGCGGTGGGGGTAAGTGCGCGGGGCTGTCATTCAGTTGGCGCCCCGGGAATGAATGATCTGCTGTTTTCGCCAGCCATCACGATTAATACCGTTAAAAAAGCACAGTTAGCTGTCTCTATTGACCGGCAATATCTGACTCGACATCTCACACCCTTGCGACGGCCTTGGCTGTCGGACAGCCGCTAAAGAAAATCTAATCGTTTCGGGGCTTTTAGTCGGGGTATCATGCGGTTTTAACTCTTTGGGCTTTACCATTGAATATTGTGATAATCGGCTGTGGCGATGTGGGTATTCGCAGTGCTGCCCTGTTGAAAGATGCCGGCCACCGGGTGACTGGCGTCAGGCGAAACATTGCGGCTTTGCCCGATTGGCTGGATGGGCAATCAGCTGACGTTACTGATTTGCCAAGTCTGGCATTTTTGTCTCAAGTACCGGTTGATGTTGTGATTTACGTGCTGGCGGCTGCAGCATTCAATGAAAGCGATTATCGCAGTGCCTATGTCACTGGTGTGGCCAACACCTTGAAGGCGTCAGGTAACAACCCCGCTGAGCTTAAGCGAATGTTTTTTGTTTCTTCGACCGGGGTTTATCATCAAAATGATGGTGAAACAGTGGATGAAAATTCAGCGGTTGACCCGGCTAACTTTAACGGCAGGTTGGTGTTGCAAGGTGAGCAGTTAGTACGTGATACCGAATTTGGCACCTGTGTGCGGTTTAGTGGTATTTATGGCCCGGATCGGCTGCGTATGATAAACCGGGTGGCAGCCGGGCAAGGCCGTGGCGACAATCAGGCGCTAAGTAATCGAATACACGTAGAGGATTGTGCCGGCGTGCTGGCTCATCTTGTTGCGCTTGTTCAGGCTGAAAAGCAATTACATGATCTGTATCTGGCATCGGACTCGTGTCCGGCCACTACGGCTGAGGTTGAAACATTTATTGCCGAAACTCTTGGCCTTACTTTTGATGAAACAGCGCCGGGTGATCATGCTGCACCAGGTCGCCGTATTGCCGGCTCTAAGCGTTGTGATAATAG
>JALZUX010000138.1 GCA_023301405.1 Granulosicoccaceae bacterium
CCAGAACAGCAACCAGAACAGCAACCAGAACAGCAAGCAGATCATGATCACTCACCGAGTGATCATCGCCCAACATCAACGCCAGTACAGTCAGCTATGGCGAGTGATGATGAGCTTGAATATCTTATTCTTGACCTAAATGCCAAATACAAATAAAGGTCACACGTAAAAATAACGTACTGGTAGAGTCTGCTTGGTCAGAAAGCGGATTGTCTTAGCTTACCAAGCAGTTTGAGCAGGCTCTATTTTCCAGCGGCAGAGTTGAATCGAGTGTTTAATTTCTCGCGTAAGTCGGGTTCAGCTGGAAACGCTGTTAGCCATCTGATCTCTAGCGCCGCTGACTGATCTTTTTGACTGGCGGCGGTTGCTGAGGACATGCCTTCTTGTAGTTTCTTCAGCTGATACTGCATTCTCAGTTGCTTGTCTTCGCTTGGGGTATCTGCTTCATGCAGGATCTCGTTTTCAATACACAATAGTCTACGGGTGTCTGTATTGGTGGTGTAGTCAGGGTGCGTGCCTGCGTTGAGATGCGCAACGATTGTATCCTTGCGCAAGGTTATTGCTTTCTTCCATTGGGCTTTGTCTGATTTTTCGCCGTCGTCCCATTCTGCCAGTAGACGTTCGATGTCGCTGGTGATGACGTCTGTCGCGTTGCCGGCTAGCGCCTCTAGGTGATCGCACAATACAGCGTTGTTTCGCAGCCGCTGTAGTTCTTGTGCTTGCGTTGACTCTGATATTTTGTGTCGGTGCTGCTCTAACCCTTCCATCGCTCGATTGAAGTCACGAAGCAAATACTTTTGCTCGCGTTCTGGAAACTCTGCGAGCAATTGGAATTCATCGTGTAGTCGTTCAACGTTTTTCTCGTCGAGTGAGTCAGGCGTATTTCGCAGTGATTTTAGTTCGCCTATGATCTGTTTGGCGCGAGTAACGTGCTCGACGCTTGCAGCATATTGTTCGCGTTGCTTTGAGCGATGGGTGTTGTAAATAGCGCTGCAGGCATCGTTGAACTCAGTCCACAGTTTTTGATCGTCTGCTCGTTTGGTGGCGCTGGTTACCCGCCACATGGCCTGATAGCGTTTTAGCTGATTTATGCTGTGTTGGTTTACTTCTGCTTCAGCCATAGCTTTGACTTTTTCGATGAGGTCGGTTTTTTCAGCAGCGCCAGCTTCGTAGGCTGGTTCGAGTTTTTGATTGAGTTCAGTGAGTATTTTGGTAAAGCGTTCTTCAAGTTTAGCGCCGGCCTTTCGGTCAAATACGCGCGCATTGCGCCATTCGTTTTTCGCGGTACGAATGGTTTTTTCAACCAGTTTAGAATCGGGGGTTTCCCAATCAGACTTGTCGAGGTAGGTTTGTAGCATGTCGCAAATTTCAGTGCGCTGTGCGAGTTTGTTGTCTTTTTCAGTGCGTTTGGCAGCGAAATATTTCGCACAGGGTTCATAGGCGGTGTCTGCGGCGGTTTTGAATCTGGGCCAAAGTTGTTCTTGCGCTGGACTTGCTCCCATGGATTTCCACTGGGTTTGCAGGTCTTTGATTCGATCCGCCTGTTCTTTTATGGACAAGCCCAGTGAGGGTACTTTCTCCATTGCTTCACAAAGTGATTCGAGCTTCGGCTCGGTGGCGAACTGCTTCCAGTCACCCAGATCGTGAAGCTTTTTTTCCAGGCGTTGTAACTGTTCGGCAAAGTGTTTTTTATCGTGGCCGCTGAGCCGGTCTATTTTCTTGCTTAGCCGTTCATGGATAGATTTCGCCGGTCCCCATCGATTGGCTGATATCGCACTATTCAGAGAGCCAAATTGTTTTTTAATTGCATTTTTGAGTTCTTGAGTTTCGTTAGTTTGATCAGCAACCTTTTGTCGGGCAGTCTGGATAAGCTGCCCCAGTTCACTGGCGTAGGCAGGTTTTTCAGTGCTCTTTAATAGTCTAGTCTGTAGTTCTTCAAGTATTTTTAAGTGTTTTCCAGGCTCACTCTTGGTCTTGCTTTTAGCTTCTGTTAAGTGCGTGTAGGCCTTTAGTGTGCTGCTGGCATCAGAGATTTCGCGACTAATTGAGCTTTGGATTTTCGATAGTCGTTGTTGATGTGATTTATCGATGGGCTGTTTAGACGTTTCAGCGCTAGATGCTACGGTCTGCCATTGTGCAAACAATGAAGTTGATTGTTCTTGTGTTGCTGAAAGAATACCGGGCAGTGCCTCGATGGTTGATCTGTTGATCTTTCCTGATAAACCTTCTAACGCGACTACTATATTTTCACAGTCAATCAACTGCTTTTGTGCGTCCAGGTTTTCTTGCGCTTTGGCGGCGGCAATGGTTCGAGCGGCTTCGTAAAGGTCTTTTTGATCATCTGCCGGGGTGAAGTCGAGGTCGTTCCATTTGTTCGCAAATAGTTCATAGCGATGGGTGAATGTTGGCGACCAGGCGCCATGTGCAAGCTTCTGCATTTCATCGCATATTTTGGTGGCCTCTTCTTGTTGCGTGCGTTGCTGTTCGTCTTTGATGTTCTGGTCAGTGAGCCTTTGCTTTAGCTCGCGTGCAACAACTTTATCTTTGCTTTTTATTTGTCGCAGACACTTATCAACCACTTCTAATGATTGAATTTTTTGCGTAACTACCTGACGAGTGTCGTGGAAGCGGGTCTCGACGGCAATATCTAGATAGTCAGTGTCAGTGGTGAAGTGCTTCAAGCCGTAATTGCGTATATCGCCACTGTTATTGTGTGCTGTTATTAACCTCGCAAGGTGTCGGTTCTCTGCAGATGCGGCGTAATCGTCCAGTGTTTTTCTGGTGGTTTCATCCGCTAATGTAAGCCTTGCGAATTGGCGGGCTGCAATAAGTTTAATATCTTCACTTTGATCATTTCGGGAAATTTGCAATAACTGATCAGAGTCTTTCAATTCAAGGCAGGCGGCTGCGCGAATTTTATCTTTCGGGTTAGACAGCCGTTCTTGTAACCCGGCGGCGTTTGTCGCAGCAGACGCAGCAGGGTTAGGCTGTTGCGCAGAAGCGGGCGCGGACTGATTTTTATTTGTCGAAGAATCAGGGGCGCTGCTAGATTGCGCTTTATCCTTACCCGGCCATTTGAGGTTTTGTAGTTTGCTCAGCATGTGAGGGTATTCCTAGAGTATTTCGGGTGCATGGCGACTTTACGGCTGGTTATGTGTCCATTGCCGTTAGCGCATCAATGATGGCATTACCCATCTCAGAGGTGGATACCGGTGCAACATCTTTCGCGGCGATATCGATGGTACGGATGTTTTCACCTAAGACTTTATCAACGGCAGTTTCAAGGAGATCAGCGTCTGCATTCATGTCAAATGAATATCTCAGGCACATCGCAAAAGATAGAATAGTCGCCAGCGGATTTGCCTTTCCGGTGCCGGCGATATCTGGTGCAGAGCCGTGCACGGGTTCGTACAACGCCGCACGCCTGCCGTCTATTTCAGTGCCGAGTGATGCTGATGGCAACATGCCTAAAGATCCGGTGAGCATTGCTGCGCAGTCAGATAAAATATCGCCGAACAGGTTGTCGGTGGCGATTACATCAAATTGCTTGGGGGCTCGCACAAGTTGCATGGCGCAGTTGTCGGCGTACATATGTTCGAGCGTAATGTCTGGAAAATCTTTGCCGACCCGTGTCGCGATTTCGCGCCAGAACACACCGGTTTCCATGACATTCGCTTTCTCAACAGAGTGAAGCTTGCTGCCACGTTTTGAGGCGAGGTCAAAGCCGACTCGCAGCAGTCTTTCGATTTCACTTTCAAAGTAGACCTGGGTATCAAGTGCACGACGACGGCCGTCAGGCATAGTTTCTATTCCGCGTGGCTCACCGAAATAGACACCAGCGGTCAGTTCACGAAGTATCAGTATGTCTAGCCCTGAGACCAGCTCTTCGTGCAGTGACGATGCCGATGCTAAAGCAGGGCGGCAAGTTGCCGGTCGAAGGTTGGCGAATAGATCAAGTTCTTTGCGCAAGGTAAGCAAGCCCGCTTCGGG
>JALZUX010000139.1 GCA_023301405.1 Granulosicoccaceae bacterium
TGATGGACAGGGTCAAACGCGCCACCATACACGCCTATGCGTCCTGCCGTGGCAATTTTTGCCTGAGGAGACTCAGGCACTAGCTCAAGAACACTCAACGCGTTGTCCCATCACCATAGACTACGTACTTTTGAGTGGTCAGCCCTTCTACGCCAACCGGCCCACGTACATGCAGCCGATCTGTGCTGATGCCAATTTCAGCGCCCAGTCCGTATTCAAACCCATCGGCAAAGCAAGTCGCTGCGTTTACCATTACAGAGCTTGAGTCTACCTCCCGCAGAAACTGACGTGAGTTTGATAAATTTTCAGTAATAATGGCGTCGGTGTGGTGGGAACCGTAGTGTTCAATGTGTGTGATTGCAGCGTTGATTCCATCGACAATACGAACTGCAACAATCGGCGCTAAATACTCAGTAGCCCAGTCTTCATTGGTGGCAGGCACAGCAGCCGGAATCATTTGACAGGTTTTGTCACAACCTTTGATTTCCACACCTTTTTCAAGATACTTTTCACACAACTGTGGCAACACAGATGCGGCAATTTTTTCATCAACAAGCAATGTTTCCATTGCGCCACATATACCGTAACGGTAAGTCTTTGCGTTAAAAGCAACATCGATAGCCTTTTGCGGATCAGCGTATTTATCGATATACACATGACAAAGCCCTTCAAGGTGCTTTATCACAGGCACTCTGGCATCGTTGCTTATTCGCTCAACAAGGCCCTTGCCACCGCGCGGTATAATAACATCGACATAGTCACGCATTTGAATGAGCTCTAGCACCGCCCCACGATCAGTGGTATCGACTACCTGTACAGATTTAGCGGGCAGCTGTGCTTGCTGCAAACCATGCGCAATACACTTCGCTATCGACTGATTAGAATGCAGTGCTTCAGAGCCACCCCTTAAAATAGCGGCATTCCCTGCTTTCAAACAAATGGCCGCCGCATCAGCAGTCACGTTTGGGCGTGACTCATAAATGATTCCAATCACTCCCAGAGGCACACGCATTTTACCGATCTGCAATCCCGACGGACGGTACTTCAGGTCAGTTATTTCACCCACCGGATCAGGCAACTGCGCTATTTGATCAAGGCCACTTGCCATTGATTCGATCCGCGCCGGAGTAAGCTCAAGCCGATCAAGCAAGGCGGCGGTCAAATTCGATTCAGCGGCGGCACGCATGTCTTTCTTGTTCTGCGCTTGCAAGGTGGCAGCTGAATCTCTTATCGCGTTAGCAATCTCATTGAGTGCCCTCGATTTACTGTTGCTGTCAGCCGCGGCAATCGCCTTACTGGCTTCCCGCGCATCCTGGCCTACCTGTTTCATGTAGGCTTTCAGTTTTTTGTCGATATTGCTATCGGTGTTCACATCAAATCTCTTTCTTAGATGAGTTTATCGAGGATAGTGCTTATTGATTTACTTAAACGGCAAAACAATCAACCGCCGCCTGTTCATTACCGGACAACATCGGCAGCGCGTATCAACGGCCACCGCGAACCACTAAGCCTGGTAACCAACGCAGCAATTTCAGCCCATAGGTCTCCGTCAGCCATGCCCTTGGACAGTCGATCAAGATAGCTACAATCAGACAGTGCACGCAACCAAAACACCCTTGATCTTTCCCGCAGTACTTTACTGATTAATGGTTGCCGGTTTTTCCAAACCCCGGATTTCATCATTGCCTGCGAACTGTTTTCGCCGGCGTCTATGCGCCCCAGCACAGCTGAAATTTTTCGTACCTCACTGCCCAGGTGCCAGCAAATCAATACCGGTGCATCACCGGCAGCTTTAAGCCCGTCAAGCACCTTTATGGCACGAGGTGTATCACTGGATAAAGCGGCATCGATTAGATCAATGATCGTATATCTGGAGCTATCTGTCACACTGGCCAGCACCTCTCGTGGACCTACTGTTTCACCCGCGTACAAGATCGCCAGCTTTTCGATCTCTTGCCGGGCCGCCAGCAAATTACCTTCGACTCTGGCAAGCAACAGGTCAATTGCGGCTTCGTCAGCTTGAACCTTGTTGCTGACCAAGCGATCACGAATCCAGAGCCGAGCCTTCGGCAGGGACAAAGGCCAAACCAGCATAGTGACACCGATTTTATCAATCGCTTTAAACCACGCTGAAGTTTGGAATCTACCCTCGGGTTTGCCAGCGGTAATTAGTAATATAGTGTCTGGCGGCGGTGACTCACACCATCTTTTAAACGCATTTGCGCCCTCTGTGCCAGGCTTACCTTTTGGTAGGTGCAGATTAATGACTTTTTTATCGCCAAACAGTGACATCGTATTACCGGACATTGCCAGCGCCTGCCAGTCAAAAGATCTGGCGTTATCTACTTGATATCGCTCAGAACTGGAAAACCCAGCTTCGCGGCAGGCCTGACGAATTTGATCGGCGGCTTCCATAATTTGCAAGGGCTCGTCACCGCAAATCATGTAGACAGGGACCAGCTTGCGTGAAAGAGCCTGGGCTAATTTATCGGGGTAAACATTCATGGATGTAGTTTACTCTGTTTCGGTCAGCGAATGCGCCCCACTGACTCAAGCTGCAAGACTTTTTGTACCGTTAAAGTTCGTACGCATTCCTCCTTCCAGCCGAAACAGGTAAACTGCCCCGAATTCAATAACGTCGAGCCCCTGTAATCTATCCGCTTGCCAGAAACCTACTGTTTTGCCTCGCTCCTGAGACCTCTCACGATTTTGCTCTCAAGACGCTTCAACAACTGCCTGACCGGGCGCTTCAACTGATCACCGGCAATGAACAGATCAACGACCAAACCAAACAAGTGATGGGCCTGACTTTCCCGAACTCTGTGGGACTGGCTGCCGGGCTCGATAAAAATGCCGACTACTTTAATGCATTGGGGCAGTTGGGCTTTGGCTTTATCGAGGTGGGATCAATCACCCCCAAACCCCAGCCGGGTAATGCCAAGCCGCGGATGTTCAGACTCAAAGACGAACAAGCAGTAATCAATCGAATGGGATTTAACAACAAAGGCATTGCCCACCTGATTCAACAAGTAAAAAACCGGCACTTC
>JALZUX010000140.1 GCA_023301405.1 Granulosicoccaceae bacterium
CAAGGCCCGCGCAGGGCCGATTGGTCGCAAGAACAATTTTGGTTACTTTTCTTGTTTGAAAAGTGACTCCGCCGGAAGGGCACATCTAACATAGCAGCCTCGCAGAGACACCATCTAAACAGTAGTCCCCGGCAGGGACACCACCTAACACAGTAGCCCCCGGCAGGGACACAATCTAAACAGTAGCCCCCGGCAAGGTCCCGCAGAAAGCGCCCCCAATTTAAATGCGATCAAAAATCGACCCGGCACTAGGCGTAGAAAACCGATGATAAATCCGCGTAGCTGAGGCATCAGTCAACGCAGAAATATAATCACAAATAACCCGATGCGGATTGTCGCTCTCTTTACTATGTTCATAGACATCTGTAGGCAAAAGTCTTTTAGGGTTGTGCAGGTATATGTCAAAAATTTTCAAGATAACCTGCTGTCCGCGATACTGCAGTGCTTGAAGTTCAGGTAGTAAAATGACTTCATCCATGACAAAACCTTTTAACAGTTTTAGCATCTGGCTGGCGTGCGGGGTCATTTCTGCTTGTAGGCGAAGTAAAGGGTGTTCAAAGTCATTGAGTTCTGTGATGGAAATATTATTTATAAACCAGCCAACTAATTTGCTGATGGCATGCTTGCGTCTTTTATTGCTGCCGCTGAATAGATTTTCTGTATAGAAATCGGCGTTTGGAGTGATAGGGTTGTTGGGGATTTCTTGCAGGGGCTGCAGAAATTTTGGCTCCCATTGGCGTGGCGACAATAAAGACATGGCTACTGCATCTTCAAGGTCATGAACGCCGTAGGCTATGTCATCAGCAAGCTCCATGACTGAGGTGTCAAAGCTTTTATAAAGCGTTTTTAAGTGCCCGTCGTTTGCAGAATTATTTTTTTCGGTGGTGTTGATAAATAGTTTGATGTCTTGTTTATTGAATGGGGCAAGTGTCCATTCAAGAACGTCTCGTTCGTCGGTGTAGATCCCCTTGGGTGGGTGCCATTCGTCTAGATTTAGGGCGCTATCTTGTTGTTTTGCTTTGCTGCTATAGCGGGCAAGCTCGCTGCAAAAACCTGGATATTTTATAATGCCCAGTGTGGCTCGGCGGGTGAGGTCAAGACCGCAGTCTTCAGAGTATTCTCCTAGTCGAGACAATATTCTTAGCGTTTGGCCATTGGCTTCAAAGCCGCCTTCATCACGCATCATGTAGTTTAGCGCTACTTCGCCTCCATGCCCGAAGGGTGAATGACCGATATCGTGAGCCAGGCATGAGGCATCCATCAGGCCGGAGGGGGCCAGCCATTCAAGGTGCTCTTTGTTTTCAGTGCTGGCTCGCAAGTGCTCGCAAATACCTGAGCCTATTTGTGCGACCTCGAGGGAGTGGGTTAAGCGGGTGCGGTAAAAGTCGCTTTCGCCAAGCCCAAGCACTTGGGTTTTTGATTGCAGTGAACGGAACCACGCGCTGTGAATGACTCGAGCACGATCACGCTGAAAGTGGCTTTCGGTAGCGCCTGCATTAAAACGGGTTTTCGTTGACGCCTTTTTATGAGAACGTCGTGAGATCCAGTCATCCAAGGTGGGAATCCTTTGATTTTTTCTTCAAGGCAGCTTGTGGCGCTGCGGGGCAATTCATGGTTGTGAGTCCAGCAGCCAGTGTATCGCATCGACGATGTCGTAGACGGCCAGTCCTGTGTGGTGACGAATTTCCTGTTTGTAGGGCGACAGGTTGGTGCATTCCAGGATAACGGCTTTCAATGTTGGTGAGGCGGTGGTTAATCGATCACAGGCATTGAGTACTTCGGTGAGTGCGGTGGCACGGTTGAGCTCTGGCAGGTTTTGCGCGATGGTTTTTTTTAGGCTGTCACTGGCCAACAGCCCCTCGATCGCGGTGGCAGCGTAATCACCTAGATGATGGATGTTCAGCTTGTTTTTGTCGAACGTTAAGATGCCCAGTTGATCAATGCCACCATGGCAGGCGGCAAGCAGTGGCAGTAATGTCAGTGAGGAGGTGATCACCGGCATGGGCGCGAGCTTGGCCAGTGTTGGCTGCATGGGGGATAAAAAACCACAGGAAGTCGTAATCACACTGACGTCTTGTTCAATCAGTGTGTGTGCGGCCAGCTTTATGTCTGACTCGATGTTACTTTTAATTGAGTGCTGTGTGACAACGGCCGCGGGTGTGGCACTTTTAATTGCTTGATAGATGACGGGGTAGTTGAATGAGGCTGGATTGCCGATGTCACCCGGTATTCTCGGGAAGGTAGTATTAAGCATTAATACGCCAATTTTTTTTGCAGTTTCAGGCATTTTATAACTGAATGTGATTTATGACCTTAGAATAGCCAGTGTGCTGTATCAACTGATAGGGTCATATGAGAGTTTGTCATGTGTGCTGCAACAAGGTGTCAGCTCGCAGGCAATGGTTATTCCCTTTTCAAGAGCCGCAACGCTGTTGCAGGGTGAATCGCTGAACTCCCGACGGGCGGCTGAGTAAAGTGCATAGGAATCCCACAGCAGGGAGCAATGATAAAGCTTGTATGAACTGTTTTTTAATTAATGCACTTCGCTCGGTCGACTGGATTGACACTATTGTTTGATAGCTATACTAGTGTAACGCAGACAAAAAAACGGGGACCTAGGTCCCCGTGTCTGTGATGCTTACTGCGCGCTACTTCAGGCGGTAGTTAAACCCTGAAGAGAGAGTAATAGCAGGATCATCACCAATGGACCCGATTGGGTTTGGATCTGTGTCTGTTTGCGTTAGGTTCAGACCAACGAAGTAGTCAAGTCTGTTGCCCAAATCAAACGAGTAGCGAGTGTTCAGAACGTGACTGATAGTTTCAGTAGTGTCGCTGTCTGAGTAGCTGAGTCTCCAGCTGTTGGTCCAGTCGATTCTGTCGGACACTTCGTGTGTGTAAGTCATTTCGTTGTTGATTATGTTGATAGTGTCGTCACCGAAAATAGGCTCGTAGCTTAGCGTGTTAATGAACTGGCCTTTATAGCCATACGGCTTTGCGTATTCCCATTCGAAAAGAAGCTTTGGATCGTTGTCGGAAATACCCGACAAATCACTTGCCTGGAAACCGGCTCCAGCGCGAACCACCCAACCATGCCTACGGACACTGATTGGTTCGTCTTCAAGTACATCATCCATTGTGATAGCGCCCAGTGCGCCAAGCTTGCCGTCGCGGATTGAGCCGCTGCGTGCCAGGGCCGCTTCAATGGCAGCGTAAAAATCCGGTCGATACTCGTCTTCACCGAATTTGCTTTTGAATTCATCTTCGCGATCAATGATTTCAGCAGTTTCCAGAGCGATAGAGTCAGGTATAGGGCCTGTCAGTAAGCCTTCTCTGTTGAGTTCTTCAACGATTCGAATCACTTTGGCAAGTGGAGTAGCGTTATAAACACGGCCATATCCTAACCCTAGAGTTGCTGATACATCGTCTTCTTCTCTGCTATCGCGAGTTTCGAATTCGCCCTGGCCAAACCAGAAAGCCTTCGGATAAGGAGACTGATGGAAGTAGTTGTCGATCACGCCATCGGCTTTGATACCCCAGTCATCTTCCGTGCTGGTAGGTATAGTTGCCAAAGCGGTTGTGGTTTCTCCGGTGACCGGGTCAACAGTGGTGGTAGTCACTGATTGGGTTTTTTGATCTGATTTAGACCCGGTGGCATCCAGAATTACGCCATAGCTCCATGAGCGCGGCAGTGTGTTGAAGGTTTTTTCGTAGTCTGCGATCAGAGTGTAGTTATAGCCAAGCTGCGCGTTATCTGCATCGCCCGCTGGTTCGTTTGCGGTCAGGTTGCCTGAGATGAAGGCTTCATCGTAGGAACTGTTGGCGACTGTGTAGTCTTCCAGTGAAAGGGCGCTGGCTGTCAGTGGCACACCGGCAGTGGCAAGTGCCAGCAGTGTTCTCTGGGTGGTAAATTTCATGAGTGACTCCTTGGGGGGGAAGCAAGTTAGTAACGATTTTTTTATTATTATGAGAAAGCTATTATTGTGTTATTTTCACCACAACAATATATACCAATGTTGGCATTTTCCAACACGCCTAGCATTACTGGCTAGTTATCTAATGGGCGTGAGTAATCGCTACGGCCCGCGGTTTGGGGAAAACCGGCGGGCTGTTAGTCACTTAAGATGATTGTTAAAAATCGTTAGCTGCCACTGTTGAGGAAGCTACAACCTTTAGAAAAGGTAGAGCAGAAGGAATATAAAGAGTGTTCCTACGACCAACGCTACCATGGCGGTTGAGTCCATAGTGCGTGAGAGCCAGGCTTGTGGTCCGGCTATGCGATCTATTTTTTTCACGCTGGCAACCGCCATAGCTGCCATACCGGCAAAAATTTGCGCTTGGGTTGTTGCCACAAAGCTGTGAACGGGTTTGATGATGCTTACAGCAGCTTTGCGATAAAGCCAGTCGGTATCGAGGTTGAGTGATTTTATCTCCGGCGGGTACATGCCAGATAGAAATAATGCGACGAATGCCAGTGCAGAGAACATCAATAGCTGAAGTTGGGTAATGACGTGAGCAGTGGTGTAGGGCGCGTAGTCTACCGGATACGGAAGAATGGCATATAAAGCATCAGGGTAGACCCCAATCGCAATACACAGAAATGCGGTAATGCCCATTGCGGTAAGCATGTGAGTGGGTGCCTCTTCGCATCGCTTGCCGCTGTCATGGGCGAAAAAAGCAAAAAACGGAATTTTAATGCCTGAATGATCCATCACTCCGGCAGACGCTAACAACAAGATCAGCCAGACGATTGTATGATGCTCGACCGCAACGGCGGTCAGTATCATTGATTTTGAGATGAAGCCCGAGAACAACGGAAAGGCCGAAATCGATAGTGACCCGATAATGCAGAAGAAGGTGGTCCACGGCATGGATTTATACAAGCCGCCCAGTTCAGATGCTTTGATGGTTTTTACCCGATACAACACGGCGCCCATCGCCATGAACAATAATGATTTATACAAAATATGGCTGAAGGCGTGTGCCGCTGCACCGTTGAGCGCCATTTCGGTGCCGATGCCGACGCCCACTACCATGAACCCGAGTTGGTTATTTAAGCTGTAGGAGAGCACTCGTCGCAAATCGTTTTCGATGACGGCAAAAAAGATTGGGAATGCGGTCATGATCGCACCGATCCAAATCAGAATTTCAGTGCCTGCGTATCCGCGCGCCAGTGCGTAGACGGCCAGCTTGGTGGTGAAGGCAGACAATATAACTGTGCCGGTGACGGTGGCCTCGGGGTAAGCATCTTGTAGCCAGTTATGCAGTAGTGGAAATGCGCACTTAATGCCGAAGGCGATAAAAATCAGCAGGGTTGCAGGTGAGTGTAATCCCAGGTTATCGAATGCCAGTGAGTTTGTGTCGTTTAGGTACATAAGTACCCCGGTAAGCAAAATTACTCCTGAGCCAATCTGTATAAGTAAATATCGCATGCCTACCCGGTAGGCGCGTTCAGTGCGCCGGGCCCAAATTAAGAACACTGAGGCTATTGCGGTGATTTCCCACCACACGAATAAGGTAAGCAGATCGCCGGCAAGCACAGCACCAATGGCAGCGCCTTGGTATAGCAATGCTGCAACTTGTTGAGTGGTGTCTTTCAGGTGAAACGCATACAACCCACCAATAAAAGCGGCGATGTGAAAAATTAGCGCCCAAACGAAGGCGAGTTTATCAAGCCGGTAGGTGGTGAGGTCTAGGCCGAAAATAGATAGCTGGCCATAATTACCGTGGGGTGTAAGCAGCAATAGAGCTACACCGACTACAGGAACCAGCAACACAATGTAGCGACGCGCCGTGGCCGGGAATAGCGGAAGTAATACGCCCGCTACTAGAAATATGATTGCAGGACTAAGACCGATCATTGATGGTTCCTTGATTCACGCTACCGCTGATCTGATCTTCGGTGGTGGGCTCGTTGTCGATCTCGTTGTTGGTGTCTGAGTCTTCCATTTCGTAGTAGCTTTCTTTTCGACCAATTAATTTACGCAACTGCTTTGCGCTTAAAACGATAGCGCAGTAACTTAGGAATCCGTACCAAGCGTAGAAGCCCGGCCATTTTTCAAATTCAAAGTGACCATGCTTGTGGTACAGAAAATCGGCAATAAACAATGCAATACAACTGATGACCAGCGCCCAGACAATTAAGCGGACGTTGGCGGGGTTGTCTAGCCACCATTTTTTTTCGGTGCCGTTGGAATGTTGATTAGTACTCATGGCGCGGGTGCTCTGAGGGGAATCAGACTAATGAATTGATTCAATGAGTCGCCGAAAAAGAATAACAGGACAGATCCGGCTGCCGTGATGCACAGCGGTACCACACACAGCATTGGTGCTTCTGCAATGGTAAAACTGTGGCTGCCTTTTGATTCCGGTGCGGCGTAAAAAGCGCGCGCCGCGATTGGAATCAGGTAAGCGATATTTAGCAACGAGCTAAACAGCAGGGCGCCGACAATTACCCATTGGGTGGCGTCGATTGACCCCATGAGCAGATACCACTTGGCCCACGAGCCACCGAGTGGCGGCAGGCCGATGATGCTTACTGAGCCAATGAAAAATGCCGCAAACGTGAATGGCATTTTGTAGCCGAGCCCGCGCATATCACTGATATTTGTTTTATGAGTGGCCACATAGATAGCGCCAGCGCAGAAAAACAGTGTGATCTTGCCCATGGCGTGCATCGCAATTTGCATGGCCGCACCGATAATACCGGCGGCGTTTGCGAGCATGGCGCCGACGATCACGTAGCTAAGCTGGCCAATAGTTGAGTAAGCTAACCTGGCTTTTAGATTATCTTTAGTCAAGGCAACCAGTGATGCCACCGTAAGTGTAAAGGTAGCCACCCACAATACAATGGTGCCTGCACCGGTCTCTGCGATGAAGTCTATGCCGAATATGTAGATAACGATTTTTAATATAGTAAATACACCGGCCTTCACAACGGCTACTGCATGCAGTAGGGCACTAACCGGGGTAGGTGCGACCATTGCCGCAGGCAACCAACGGTGAAACGGCATAAGTGCCGCTTTGCCGGTGCCGAACGCAAAAAGGGTCAACAGTATTATTGCTACAGTGGGGGTGACATTGCCCTGTAGTATGCCGCCGGCTTTGAAGTCCAATGTACCGGTCAGGCTGTATGTCCACAGTGTTGCCAGCAGTAAAAACCCGATTGACGTGAACATTAAAATGCCCAGATAGATTCTGCCGCCTTTTCTGGCATCTTCGTTACCTTTGTGGGTAACCAGCGGGTAAGTGGCCAGCGTTAGCATTTCATAGAAGACAAACAGCGTCAGCAGATTTCCTGCAAACGCAATACCCATCACCGCAGAGATTGATAACGCAAAGCAAAGAAAGAAACGAGTCTGGTTTGTTTCATTGTTGCCGCGCATGTACCCCATGCCGTAGACCGTTGTTAAGATCCATAGGCCGGAAGCGATAGTGGCGAACATAAGGCCTAAGGGTTCTGTTTGCAGCGTAAATGACAGCCCGTCTATTGGTTGGGCAATAACTATAGATGGTGTGTTGCCGTCGAGTACATAAGGGTACAGGCAAAGCACCACAACAAATAGTGTGACTGAAGTTACTAAGCTGATTGCATCACGGGTGTTAGCCGATGACTGCATGGCCAGCAATAATCCGCCACCCAGTGGAATAAGCAGCGCAAGTACCATCAACATAGATTCGTTCATGGTCCGACCCCCAGTAGAGATTGCGCAACTCTGCCGGCAACGCCTGCTGTCAACCTGGTATCTATACCGAAGTAGATAGTTAGGATGGCGAAGATCCAGCAAGGAGCGAGTATAGAAGCGGGCACGTCTTTGGCGGCCGCGTGTTTTTCTGGAGCAGGTTTAAAATAAGCGACATCAATGATTTTGCCGATGTACACCACTGCCATGAGTGAAGAAATGATCAATAATACGGCTAGTGCTACCCAGCCCTTTTCCAGCGCAGCGTTGATGAGATACCACTTGCTGATGAAACCAGCCGTCAGTGGCACGCCTACTAGACCTGCGCCTAGAACAACAAAAGCCGCCATCGTCAGTGGCATGGTGCGGCCGATACCAGCAAGGTCGTTGATGTGGCTTGATCCGACACGAAAAATGATCGCCGCAAGTGTAAGGAATAAACCGGCTTTGATCATCGCGTGGTTGAACATGTGTGTGATAGAAGCTGTAAGCCCATCAACATTTAGCAGGGCAATACCCAGCACCATATAGCTCAACTGAGCAACACTTGACCAGGCAAGCAACCGTTTGACGTCTGTTTGAAATACTGCTGTTAATGATGCGATAAGAATACCGGCCAGGCAAAGCGGCATTAGCAAAGTGCCGACTTTCATCTGTGAAAAAGAAAACTCAATGCCGTACACATCAAAGAAAAAACGGATCATAACGTAAAGCGAAACTTTGGTTCCCGTGGCCGCTAAAAATGCAGTAGTGGCTTTGGGTGCATATGTGTAGGAGTTCGGCAGCCAGTAATGCAGGGGAAATAAAGCAACTTTTAAAGCAATGCCAATGGTAAAGAAGGCAAATGATGCTTGTATCATGCGATTGTCGGTGTGCTCGGGTAGGCGTGCTGCGAGATCTGCCATGTTGAGTGTGCCTGTGACCGTATACATAAAGCCGATAGCAATCAAAATGAAGGTGGCGCCGATGGTGCCCATGATCAAATATCTGAATGACGCGGTAAGGGCGCGGCGATCACGGCCCCGAGCAATTAGCGCGTAGGTTGATAGCGAAGATATTTCAAGAAATACAAAGACGTTGAAAGCATCACCGGTAATCGTAATACCTATTAATGAGGCCATGCATAGTAGAAAGGCGGTGTAGTAAAGGCTGTGCCTTTGGCTGCGCATAACGGGCCGTAGTGACTCACGTAATGCGCTCATTACCAGTGACCCAAAAAGAGTAATGAGTACCAGTACCAGCGCGCTTAGTTCATCGATGCGTACCTCTATACCCCAAGGTGGCGGCCAGCCACCCATGTGGTAACTGATCTCTTCACCACCCCAGACTTGATACATTAACGCCAGAGAGGCTATGACTGATAGCCATGCTGAGCTGATAGCAAGCTTCCAGGCTGTGTCGCCGCAGCGAATCATGGAGCATACGGGGGCTGCTAGGAAGGTTAGCAGCAGTACAATAGCGGGTAGTTGCTCTATCATGTGTTTTCTTCAACTACGGTGCTTACAGCAGATTCTTGTGCTTGATTTTCAGCATCTATGGCGGCGATGTCTTCTTCGTCTACGGTGCCATAGGCTTCGTAAATACGTACCGAAATTGCTAATCCCAGTGCAGTGGTGGCAACGCCTACGACGATCGCTGTTAGTATGAGCACGTGTGGTAACGGGTTGCTGTAAGCGGTGATTCCGTCTGCGAGAATCGGTGCGGTGCCTCCACTGACTTTACCCAGGGATATAAAAAAAATAAAAACTGAAGTTTGAAAAATATTTAAACCTATTATTTTTTTAACCAGATGCCTGCTAGACATCACCATGTATAGACCTGCCATCATTAAAATGATGACCACCCAATAATTAAATAGACCAGCAATCATTTATAGCGATCTTTCAGAGAAGGAGAAGAAGATATTAATCATAACGGCTGCCACGGTAATGCCGACGCCTAGTTCAATAATCAGAATGCCGTAGTGTTGGCCATCATGTGGGTCTTGAGCAATTGCGTTGTAGTCAAGAAAGTTACCGCCATTTAGCATGCTGTAAATGCCAACCGCTGCGTAGAGCAGTAGTCCTACGGCGGGTAGATAGGCAAGCTTCCTTGGTGGCATAAGTTGTTGGGCTGGCACAATGCCATAAATTAATGCGTAAAGAATAATGCCGCTGGCGAAAATGACACCGGCTTGAAAGCCACCGCCAGGCCCGAAATCACCGTGCCATTGCACGTAAAGCGCAAAAATAAGCACCGGTGCAATAACAAGATCTGCTACTTCTCGAAGTACTATTTTCTGTCGCATTGATTGGGTGCCGCCAGTGGAAGGCGATGGTCTTTCGATGCCAGACTTACGCGTACCTGCACCCAATAATAAAAATACGCCTATAAATGCAGTAAAAACTACACCGACTTCGCCAAAGGTATCGTAGCCGCGATAGCTGGCTAATACAGAGGTCACCATATTCGGTGGTCCAACCTCTTTACCGGATTCCTGAAGATAGCGTGGAGCGACATGTTGATGGATGGGGGCATCAGCGCTGCCAAAGTGAGGCATATCAAGCGTTGCATAGATAAGAACCGCACCAGTGCAGATCACCACCGCAAGCGGCGCGATTAAGTTTTTCTTTTTGGTGGGCTTGGAGACCCGGCCAACGATGGCAATTGCTGCCAAGAAAAATATTGTTGATACCCCGGCACCAACAGCGGCTTCGGTGAATGCGACGTCTACTGCGTCGAGCACCATAAATATACAGGAGCTCAGCAGGCTGAAAAATCCCATCATCAGTACAGCTGACATCAGTTTTTCCATACGTATGATGGCAAAAACCGTTGCTAACAGCATGACCAATAATAAACAGTTGATCAGAAATTCTATGACTACTCTCCTTGAGACACGCGAGGAATGTTCGTGTGAAAGTTAGGCGTTATTGATTGCTAAGGACGTTCGTCAGAATCTGTGGATTCGGAGTCAGTATTTTTTTCAAGCCGCTTTACGATGTTTGCCAATCGAGGGTTGATGCCCGCGACATTCACCGTCTGAGCGAGCGCATGAATTGCGGCAAGGCTTGTGACGATTAAAAAGAAAAACACGAACATCAGTTTAAGGGCAATGAGGTAATTAGGAGCCTGTAGTGCAAGCCCCAGTAAAATTAATCCGGCCCCCATGCTGTCGAGAATGCTTGCTGCATGTGCACGAGTAAAAAAATCAGGCATTCGTAATAGCCCGACGCCCGCAGTGATGCAGAAAAAGCCGCCTGATAAGAGTAAAATCCAACTGATGATGTCAAGAAAGATACTCATTTGACTAGGTCCCTTTTTCGTCGGCGGTGTAGACCGACGCGTCGATAGGATCAGCGCCGCCGAGGTTGCCAAATTTGAAAAACTTCAGAACAGCTAGAGTTCCAATAAAGTTGATCAGGGCGTAGGCCAGGGCAATATCAAGAAATTCGGGGCGCCCCATTAGAAAGCCGAGCACGGCAATAAATAAAACTGTGGCGGTGCCACCGGAGTTGATCCCGAGTATACGATCATAGATAGTTGGGCCCATCATGCTTCTGGCCAGAGCCATCCCCATGGTGATCAATATTGCTATCATAGCGGCGGCAAACATCAGTGGTTTCCTTCCAGTCGACTGACTCTTTTATCCATGTTTCCGTTTTGCAAATCGGCAATCGATTCAGAGGACAGTGCATGGACTTCGATCTCGCCGGGCTCAACATCAATTGCCAGTGTGCCAGGTGTCATGGTGATAGAGTTTGCATGGATAACAAGCCCAAGCGCGGTTTTCTGGGTGGCTTTCACCGTAACGATGGTGGGGGAAATTGGCATGTCTTTTTGCCAAATTCGCCGGGCCACATCAATGTTGGACTTGACAACCTCCCAAGCTAACCAGGGGGCGTAGCTGATCATTCGGACAAAAATCAGCAATGGGCGCTCGCTGCTGTCAACTATTTGGAGTTTGGAGGTGATAAGCGCAGCCAGAATACAGGAGGCCAAGCCGAACGTTAGCATTAAGGGCGTGAACATGCCGCTCCATAAAAGCCACAGCACAACACATGATAAGAATGGGGATATGAATCGGTTCATTTAGAAGGTGTTACTCGGCATGTGACGTAGTCTACAAAGCAAGAATAGTACTAAAAGCGCGTCACAAAATGGAATATTTGTTATTGATTTAAATGGTTTGAGTCCTGTTAGGCTATTGAGTTGGCAAGCTTGTTCTGGTTTGTGGGTCAAAGGGGAGCCCCATACTGCCAGGTTGTGCTGAAACCGCCATACCACTTAAAGATTTGAATCCGTAGGTTGGATGGAGTGCATGTATATGTTAATGTTCGACAGGTCATACTAGACAGAACGCTACGCGAGAGGGCTCATGGAAGTGCCGTGTATATCGTGTGGAAATGAACTATTTGTCTCTTAACATTCAAAGGCGACTACCAATGAACAAAATCTCTAAGATTGCTGCTGGAGTTGCAGCTGCGACTCTTTTGCTCGCAAATACAGCGACGGCAGGTACTCTTGCTGACGTCCAAGCACAGGGTCACGTGAAATGCGGTATTTCAACCGGCGTCGCTGGTTTTGCGTTTACAGATGACAAAGGAGCATGGCAGGGTTTTGATCCTGCTGTGTGTAAAGCCGTTGCTGCTGCGGTTTTCGGTGATACCAGCAAAGTAAAATACACCACAACTACTGGTAAAACTCGCTTTACAACGCTGGCATCAGGTGAAGTAGACATGCTTGCCCGTAATACTACGTGGACATTCAGCCGTGATACTGATCTAAAGCTTGATTTCGTTGGTGTCAACTATTACGACGGCCAGGGTTTCATGGCTCCTGCATCACTTGGCGTAACAAGCGCTAAAGAACTGGATGGTGCATCGATTTGTATTCAGACAGGTACTACAACCGAACTCAACCTCGCTGATTTTTTCCGTGCAAACGGTATTTCCTACGAGCCGGTTCCTGTTGAAACCAACGACGAAGCACAAACCAACTACGTCGCTGGTCGTTGTGATGTTTTCACTACAGACGCGTCTGGTCTGGCTGCAACACGTTCTTCTCTCGAGAATCCTGCAGATCACGTGTTGATGCCTGAAATTATCTCAAAAGAGCCGCTTGGACCATTGGTTCGTCATGGTGACAGTGAGTGGGCTGACATTGTTCGCTGGACTCTTAACGCAATGATCACTGCTGAAGAGTTTGGTGTGACTTCTGAAAATGTCGATAAGATGGCCACAGGCACTGACAATCCAGAGATTAATCGTCTTCTGGGTAGTGAAGGTGATCTGGGGGCAATGATCGGTCTGGATAAAGCTTGGGCTTGGCGTGCGATTAAGATGGTTGGCAACTACGGTGAAGTATTTGAAGAATTCATCGGTAAAGAAACTCCAATCGGTCTTGATCGTGGCGTTAATAACTTGTGGACTAACGGTGGCATTTTATACTCACCTCCTTTCCGCTAGCAGTTAGCTTTCACGACTTATGAGGCGAGGGCGCTTTCTGCGCCCTTGCTTTATTAGATTCTACTTACACTTCGCGCAGGCCCTACACCTTGTCGCAGTCTATTGATTATTCTTCACCGCCTCCTCGTCAGAGTTTTTCTATCGGCAGATTATGGACCGATAAGAAATCGCGAGGGCTGGTCATTCAGCTGATTGCAACTATTGCGATTTGCGCTATTTTTTATTATCTGGCCGGAAATGTTATCGAAAATTTCCAGCGGCTGGGTAAACCTTTCGGGTTTGACTTTCTACAGCAGGAATCAAACTACGATATCAATCAACACTTGATTGAATACAGCTCCCAAAGCACTCACTTGCGTGCCGCTGTTGTTGGGATTATAAATACTCTATTAATTGCCGTTTGCGGAATTATTCTCGCCAGTATTCTGGGTTTTATTCTTGGTGTGCTGAGGCTGTCGCCTAACTGGTTAGTTAATCGTCTGGCCTATTGCTACATCGAATTTGTTCGTAATGTGCCGGTGCTTGTACACATATTGTTAGTGCACGGTATATTGGTGCATTCTCTTCCTACGCCAAAGCAGGCGCTTGATGTCGGCGGGCAGTTTTTCCTAACTAATCGTGGGTTTTACACGCCCAAGCCGTCGATGGAACCACTGTTCTGGCTGGTGATAATTGCATTTGTGGTAGGCGTTATTTACGCGTTTTGGTATCGCCGCCAAGCCGCTGTAAAGCAAGCGAGCACAGGTGATCAGTCACCGGTTTTTTGGGTGATGCTTGGCAGTATTATTGGGTTGCCAGTACTGGTGTATTTTTTGACTGGCATGCCACTCGCGTGGAGCATCCCCGAATTGAAAGGGTTTAACTTTAGGGGTGGAATGGCCTTAAAGCCTGAGTTTCTTTCGCTATGGCTCGCGCTGTCTATGTATACCGCAGCCTTTATCGCAGAGATTGTCCGGTCCGGAATTGAAGCGGTGAGTAAGGGGCAAACAGAGGCGGCTTTGGCCTTGGGTTTACCGCGTAGACGAACGCTTAATTTAGTAGTGATTCCGCAAGCGCTACGCATAATGATTCCCCCGTTGAATAGTCAGTATCTCAATATCACGAAAAATTCGTCTCTCGCGATAGCAATCGGCTATATGGATATAGTCGCCACAATTGGTGGAATCACGTTAAATCAAACCGGGCGTGAAATGGAGTGCATGATTATTGTGCTTGGGCTCTATTTGACGTTTTCACTGACAATTTCTTCGGTAATGAACTGGTATAACAAGCGC
>JALZUX010000141.1 GCA_023301405.1 Granulosicoccaceae bacterium
TCTGAAGTGTCTTTCGTTTGTAGTCACTATTATTCCAGGCTGGGCGTCAATAATGGCCACGTATTGATTCCAACGATACTTGTCATAACTCTGAAAAATCATCCAGCAGGCTAGGGAAAATACCACAATCGTAGTGCCAAATAGCCATTTTTTGGCAAGAGCAGGAAGACTTTTAACTTTGTTTTTCAATGTGCCGTCGTGGCTATCTAGAAAAACGTTTAATTCCGGCTTTAGTGGCTCAAAGGGTTTTGAGTCTCCGTCATATTTATTAAGTTGGTCGGTATAGTTATGGTGAATTTGTTCCAGCTGAAGTTGCATGGCCTCACGGAGCTTTTCTGGAGCTGCACCTCGTATAACTGCTGCAAGGATTGCCGAAGGCCCCCATTCAATCCACACTGCAAGTTCGCCTACCTGTAGTGTATTGAGTCCGTCAAAATCGTCCGCTGAAAAAGCTTCGTGAACGAAGGATTGAATGGCGCTGAGCATGCCACTGACCATATCGGCGTCTTGGGTGATGGCGCTGTCAGAAGCGGCATGGCATATTGGTAAGCCGGTTTCCTTTTCGATAAGGAACAATTGCTCAAGCCGATACGTTCTTTTTTTAGATTTTTTATCCGGAGTCAGCATCGCGGCAATCATTTTTCGAATTGCCGGTCCAAGAATCGGGAATAGCGCTTCGGCCATTACTTCCGGTTCATTTATCGAAGTTTGTCGAAATTGTTCTACTACTACAGGCTTTAACGCATCACTCAGCTTATCATCGGTTGCTAACCGGGTACGCATTGCTTGTACAAGTATTTCGCTAGTATCTGCAGTACGTGAGTGTGGATCGTTAATTCGCGTTTCTAACGTTTCCAGTTGTTTTTGCAGCGCTTCTATATGCTTTCGATCATGCGCCAACAACAAGGCACGCAATGTTTCTAGTTCATCGGCGTCGGATTTGTCATCGAAACCGGATTGTGTCGCTGGTGCATTTTTATTTGTTTTCAACTCGACCTGTCCGGAACTGTTGCGGCTGGTGCTGATTGTCGCTGCTAGTTCCGTCTGGTAGCTGATTTAGGTTGCTTAGTTGAGTCGCCACTGTGCCAAATAGGTTTGAAAGCGCAGTGCTGTCAATTTTTTGTGTTTGTAACTCTGCAGTGGCTGTTTCAATCATGTTGGTAAGCTCATTGCGGGTATTGTCCAGTGTATTCGTAAATGCCGCGCTGGATTTTACAATCTGGTCATTTAGTTGCTTCTGTACCTGAGCAGAGCTGTCCGAGTTAGCTTTAAGCTTTTCGGAGAAAGAGGTGTCGAGTGCTGCGTGGTTGTTTGTAATGGCAGTAAGCTTCACTCTATATTCATTGTCACGCTCGTGGTGGGCCTCTTTAAGCGACTGTATTTTTGTGTCTATTTCTGTTCTCAGCTCGGTGAGCTGTTGCTGAAACGTATCTGCCAGCTTCGATAGCTGCTCTTGGATTTGGCTGTTTTGCTGCGAGAATTGTTCTGTGTTGGTGCGCATCTGCTGACCGAACAGCAATTTTTGAATTAGCCCAAGATCACCGCTGGCGAACTCGGGGCTATCGATATGTGCTTTGTCGGCATCGATTATTGTCACGTTGTCTGTATTTTTACTGCTGGATTTGTTTTTGCTGTATTTGCTCATCTGGCGTTTACCGCCCTGCCTTGTCAGATGCAAGCTAGTATAGCTGCTCTCCAGAATTGTTTGATACTGACAAATTGCAAAGGAAACTATGGGTAGATACTAATCAGATATGCAATTGACTAGAGTGCGGAGGGAATATACTTTAGATGGGTGAGTTAACTGTTCAAGGTGAGGCTTGATGTTTTTGTCGTCAATTTAATGACATCTATGCATTGCCGAACGGTTTTAAGTAGTTGTTTTTTACCGCCAAGCTCTGTACTAGTTAGTAATGATTGAATGGTCAATTATTGAAGTGTTAATATGAAAAATCCTAATCAGAGTGTCCTGGTGGTTGATGATGACATCGATATCAGATATGCCATAGTAAGAATGCTCGGCAAGTGCGAGTGCGATGTGGTTGAGGCTAGTTCTGTCGAGTGTGCGTTCGAGCAGATGCAGTCTCAAGCTTTCGACACTGTTTTCTCTGACATAAGATTTCCAACGGGCTTGTCGGGTGAGGATTTACTCAAGCGCACAGGCGAGAAGTATCCGCACATCAATGTTGTGTTGATGACTAGTGCGCTGGATAAGTCGAAGCAAAATGAATTGATGGAAAAGGGGGCGGCATTCTGTCTGCAGAAACCATTTTTTCTTGATACGTGCTTAACCGTGCTGGGAAAACCCCCGAAAGAAAAAATATAAATCTAGGTGACTTTCCGTGATTTAAGGTCTTGAACTCAGGTGTGAGATTTTCAGTCAGATACTGTGATCAGCAAAGGAGATTAATTGTTCTTCTCAAACGAGATTGATCAAAACAGCTGCTCAAAAGACTTCGCCAGTAGTAGATAATTTATTCTTGGACAGTCACTTAATTGCTGCAGTCTGCCCAGCGTATTGAAAAGACTAGTCAATTAGATTCGCAGCAAGGTTATGGGTCTATCAGTTTTGGCGATACATATTATCACGAGGTTGGCCTTTCAGGAGTTATGACCACAATTGATGGGCAAAGGAGAAGCCCCTTGATGAAAAGTAATAATAGATAATTTCATCAGTTGCGCGTAAGCCTATGGCATATCCAGTTTGAAGATGAAAACGAGATTGCCACTTGATCTTTGATCGCGCAATGAATCTTCTTGCTTGAAAAAAGACTATCTTTATAGGAAACGAAATTACTACTGTTACACCGGTTTACTAATAAGTGAGTGACTGTATGATGAAGCGTGCAGATGGTAT
>JALZUX010000142.1 GCA_023301405.1 Granulosicoccaceae bacterium
CTGACAACTCTTCCGCTGAAAATGCATTTCCCAGAGACAACATTGCCTGACGATGCTCTACCTTAGGAAATTTTTCTTGCGCCACCCCACCCACTCTTAGTGTAGGGCTATCAGGCACCTGCAACGAGGGAAACTGCTCTTCCAGAGTTTGCAATTCGCGGAATAATTTATCGTATTGCGCGTCGGGTAATTCAGGTGTATCGATCACGTGATACAAATAATTGTGATGATTAAGCTCATCGCGTAATACCGCTGCTTGGCGTGCGATATCAGCTGGTACTTTGGCCATTAATTTTATCCTGCAACATATCTACACAGGCGTACCACCGTGGCCGTGCAACTCGCTGAATCGATCACCACCAACAGAAGGGGGCCTTCAAAAACCCCAACAACAATGGCCTGTTCCAATTTATGCCTGAACAGCACGCTTTTGTCGGAAAACGTACTGCTGTATATCTTCACGCATGTGCTGAATAGTTTGCTTACTCAGCGTGCTTCGATCAGCGTCACGCAACTGACCACCAAGCTCGTCTGCCAGTTCTGAGGCCTCGCGAATAAGGAAGTCGAAAGCCACATCGGCATCCAGCGCTACCGGCAAGCGCATAAACAAAGTGATACCTGGCGTGGCAAATGAACCCATGTTGTCAACGTCAAAACTTCCAGGCTTCACCAAATTGGCCACAGAAAACACTTTCTTTTGCTCATGGCTGCAGTGATAGATTGACATTTTTCCAAACTTGTAGCCGTGAGCATCGAAAGCAGTTTTTAAATCCGCACCATCAAACTTTTGATCACGTGCTGTAATGTGTACCGTCACAATTTTTTCTTCGGTCTCCGCCTCAACGGGCTGTTCAGAATATGTTTCAAACTCTGAAGAAAAATCGTCTGCAGGCGCCAGATTAGATTTTCGTTGATTCGCCTGCTTAACCGCACTCGCAAAGCTCTTGACTGAACCGTCGGAATCCCCTCGTCTTGAGGTTTCCGCGCCCTGATCAGAATAGAAATCGTCGTCGCTAATTCCCATATCTATGGAATTATCGGTAGAATTAAATTCTGTTTTAGTCGGTATTACATCGTCTAATTCACTATCACTGAGAAATTCATCTCCATCAGCATAGCCACGGTCTGTGCTCTCAAAACGCATGTCATCGTGATCAAAAGGCTCATCGTCCGAGGGTCGCCCCGAAATAGGAACACTTAAGTCTTCCAATGAAGGATCAAACAGTTCAGCCTCAGCGACACTTCGGCGGTAGTCGATGCTATCCACTTTACGCCGCCCGAGCAGATATGTGACTACCAGCATTGCCACACCAGCCAGTATTAAAAACCACCGAAAAAATTCCATCAGCGCCTACGACCTATTAGGTTAGAAAACAATTTACAAACACTCTTTAGATTACATCAATGTGAAAATACTTGTCGCACATTTTCATGCACGAACCATTACTTTACCGCTTACGCAACAGCGAGCTCTACCGCCTCATCTACATCAACCGATACCAGACGCGATACGCCTGGCTCCTGCATGGTCACACCCATCAATTGCGTGCTTAGCTCCATGGTCACTTTATTGTGGGTGATAAAGATAAATTGAACCTGACTTGACATCTCAGCCACCATTTTGGCAAAACGCCCTACGTTCGCATCATCGAGTGGCGCGTCCACTTCATCAAGCATACAAAAAGGCGATGGCCGCAGATGAAAAAAAGCAAAAACCAGCGCTACCGCTGTCATGGCTTTTTCGCCCCCTGATAACAACTGAATACTGCTGATCCGCTTGCCCGGTGGCCGCGCCATGACGGCAACACCGGTATCAAGCATATCGTCACTGGTGAGTTCAAGCATCGCCTGCCCGCCACCAAATAATCGGGGAAATAGTTCCTGCAACTTGTTGTTCACAATATCAAAAGTTTCGCGAAACATTGCGCGCGTTTCTTTATCAATTTTATGTATTGCATCCTCAAGGGTTTCAAGCGCTTCAGTGATATCTTCGAATTGGCCGTCGAGATACTCTTTTCGTTCCTGTTGCTCTTGAAATTCATCGATTGCCGCTAGATTGATTGGACCAAGCTTTTGAATTTTTCGCTCCAACTCTTCTAATTCCTGCGCCCAGGCATCAACGGTTGCCTCCTCGGGAATAGTCGGCATTAATTCTTCTCGATTAACACCCGCCTCTTCAAGTTGCTCGTCAATTGTTTTCAATCGCACGCGTGATTCTTGCGACTCCATATTAACCTGCTGCACTAGCTCACGCGCTTTAGTAGCCTCTTGCTGCAATCTATTGCGCGTGTGATCTTGCTCCCGCATCAGCAGATCATGCTCCTCAAGCTTTCGACGCGCCCCTTGCAAATGAGACTCGACGTCAGCTCTGGATTCAATCAGCGTGTCGAGCTTTTCTTTAAGAATATCAATTTCACTGGAGTCTGGCTGCTGTTCTGAATTAAGCTCAGCTCGACGAACTTCTAACTGTTGCAAGCGATGCTGAGCCCGTTGCATGTTTTGCTCTGTAGATTGCCGCGCAGATTTCATTGACTCCAGCTTTACGATCGTTGCTTGACCACTGTCGCGTACTTCGTCAAGTGCCTTACGGGCTGTGTCACGAGCAACTGCAATCGCCCCTCGTTGTGCTTCCATCTCAGTCACTTTCGTGCGTAAGATCTGCAGTTGCTGATCAGCTTTACCACCAAGGCTTTGTGCTTCGGATTGCTCACGAGTGGTTCGCGCCAACACGACCGAGAGCTCTTCGAGTTCTGACCCCACCGCCGAAGCACGCTTTCCGGTTTGAGCAATTTGCGAGCGCGCAGACTCTATTTTGCCTGCGATACTACTTATTTCACGATGCCTGGTATTTATTAGGATTTGGCATTTATCGCGCTGATTCTCACACTCTGCAACTTTAATTTTTTGCGAGCCCACCCGGTTTTCAAGGTTAATAATAGACGATTCAAGCGTCGTTACTCGCAACTCGAGGGTATCCATTTCCTCTTGTCTGGCCAGCACACCACCGCTCTCATCCGTTGGCCTGACACAAAGCCAGTGCCGCCCCATCCATACGCCATCTTTGGTCACGATTGATTCACCCGGCTTCAGGCTGCCACGTGATTCAAACGCTTCATCAAGAGTTTCGCACACCGTCACCCCATACAGCAGTTCAGCGATGCCGGCAGTACTGCTCACCATCGAGGCGAGCCACTTGTCGTCTTGCTCAGCTTTATTATCAACATTGTCTTGAACTGCTTTGACGCCACTGGCGGGCTGTTGGAGCAGTTTTCTACTGAGTTCGTCAAAATCATCAACGCACACAGCTTCCATGAAGCTGCCCAATACTACCTCTATTGCTTTATCCCAGCCGCTGTCGATATCAATAAGCTTGGCCAGTAAAGGCGCATTCTTAAGATTGTTTTGCTCTAACCATTCCTGACGATTTCTTTCACTACCGCCCAGCGCAGCTTGCTGCAAAGCATCGAGGGAAGCCAGACGCCCACTGGCGCTTTGCAGCTCTGTGCGTTGGTTATCGAGATCTGCATTGAAAGACAAGGCCCGCTCGCGCGCTTCGGCAAGCTGCATGGTTGCTTCTTCCAACTGCATGTGAAGCTCTTGCTCTTGCTGGCTCTTTGCCTCACGGGCTGCCACCAATGTGGTCAGTGTCGCCGCTACATTTTTATTTTCAAGTTCATCTCTCTCACGCTGCAGTCGCTCGTTGCGCTGCGTGAGATCAGTCAGGTTTTTCTGAAGCTGAGCGGCTTTGCCATTTTCAACCTGAGCAATTTTTTCTTGTTCCGCGTGAGCAGCACTTAATTCTTCCCACACTGAAAACATCTCTTGAAAGTCTGTTTCTGCCTGTTGGTATTTTTCAGTCGCCTCTTTGAGTTCAGTCTCCACTTTCTGACGAGTAGGACCAGCCGCAGCCAACGCTGATTCTATTTCTTCAATTCGCTGCTTATCCGCGCCAATGTTTCTCTCTGCCTCGGCAAGCTCTTTAGCGATCCGGGCCATTTCAGCCTCGCGCTTTTGAAGTTCACTGCGAGCGTGCCCAATTGATTGCTCAGCGCGGGTTATGTCAGCACCCAAGGCGTAAAACTTCCCTTGAATATCATTTAGATCACGATCGATTTCTATGCGTTGCTCACGCATATCCTCAATAGTTTCTTCAGCAGCATCGTGCTTTTCAATAGCTATTTCAACATTTTGCTGACGCTCGTTAAGCCTGGCTTCAAACGAGTCAAGCGCACCGTGGTAATCACGCCATTTCAAGCCAAGTAATTCAGCTCGCAATTTTTTCTCATCAACCTTCAGTGTTTTGTATCGCTCTGCAGTTCGCGATTGACGCTGCAGGTGACCCAGTTGTTTTTCTACTTCTTCGCGCAGATCATTAAGCCGGTCAAGATTATCACGAGTATGCCTGATGCGGTTTTCAGTCTCCCGCCGGCGCTCTTTATACTTAGATATACCGGCAGCTTCTTCTAGGTACACTCGCATATCTTCTGGCTTAGCCTCAATGAGGCGGGAAATCATTCCCTGTTCGATAATCGCATAACTGCGAGGACCAAGCCCGGTTCCCAGAAAAATATCGGTAATATCGCGACGTCTGCACTTGGTGCCATTTAGAAAGTATTGTGATTGACCATCGCGGGTCACACGTCGACGTACTGCTATTTCATTGTAGCCGGCATATTGACCGCCCAATTTCCCTGCGCTGTTATCAAACACAAGTTCAACGGAGGCTTGTCCGACAGGTTTTCTGGCTGAAGAGCCCGAAAAAATGACGTCGTCCATTGATTCGCCACGCAAGTGCTTGGCTGAAGATTCACCCATGACCCAGCGAACCGCGTCGATGGTATTTGATTTCCCACACCCATTGGGGCCAACAATGCCAGTCAGGTTCCCTGGTAGCTTCAGCGATGTTGGATCGACGAAGGATTTAAAACCCGCCATCTTAATTTCGCTCAATCGCACTAGTGCAGTTTCTCTAACATATATGATCCAGCAAACCTCGAGCAGCTCCGTGCAGATGAGGTGTCAACATACTTGGTTACTAGATTACCGGAAGATTCAACCCGGCGCTATTGATGGCTGTATGTTAACGCTAAATGATACTCTGCTAAACCCTGTTCGGCATTTATATAACGTCAATTTGCTTTTATTACCGTCGATAAATCCAAAGATCACCGAGGCGTCAATCTATCAACCCACTCTGTTTCATAATACTTACATCTGCAAAGCCCTACTAATTTAGCAGCCATCTAAAATTAAAACCCTACAAACGTCACAGATGCGCAGCTTCCAAGGCAATCCATCGAAGCCAAGCAATATAAGTGCTTTGGCGCTAAGACCCCCTCCTAACGGCAACATACCAGCCCGCAAAACCATAAGCATTCACAAACAAAACCTAAAGGATTCTAAGCCACCGCCGTTACACCGCCCCTAATGTATTGCGTCGCTCTAGAACGAGCATGTGCATTTAACGAAGCGATAGAAAATAAAAACCAAAAATATCGCAGGTTAGCCCAACGAAGGCCAACCATTTAATACTAGATCGGGGTTACCCGGCGCTATTGAACTGGGGTTGTGTTAATGTATTTTAACAATCTACGCTTTGCGTGGAACATAAAAACGAGCTTGCTCCCAATTGCAACCACAATGTTTATCGTGGTTTCTGGAACAAGCATCGCTAAACCAAGCGACTTTACACGTGCAGAGTTCACCTTTCGTACCGGTGATCTTCACATGCTCTCACTCACTGACTCTGAGGGCGTCGCGATGGCCGAAGGTGATATTATCCTTGGTGCTGCCAGCGACTACTTTGACACTGGAAGCACGCGCCAGAAATTAGGTTTAAGCAACACGTCCTACGGTCGCATTTGGCCTAACGGCTTAGTGCCTTACCGCCTCAACACTTCCTTGCCTGAGACCACCAAAGTCAGAGTCAGAGAAGCGGTTGCGCACTGGAATTCATTCCAAGCGATTACGATGGTCGAACGAACACAAGCCAATGCCAGCGCCTACCCGGACTTCATTGATTTTGTTGACGACAATCGATGCGCAAGCTGGCTAGGCTATCAAGAGTCTGGTGCGCAGAGCATCTATGCAGGCACTAAGTGCAGCACCGGCACCATGATTCATGAGATCGGCCATGCACTGGGCTTGCTCCACGAGCACACTAGGTCAGATCGTGACCAGTACGTGACTATCCACTGGGATCGCATTGACGAAGACATGCACGTCAACTTTGAGGTTCTGGAAGGCAACATTCAGTTGGGTGAGTACGACTATGGCTCAATCATGCACTACGGCGAGTATTTTTTCTCGAACAACGGGCAACCGACCATCGAGCCCATCATGCCAACCGACAACCCGATCGGCCAGCGGATCGAAACCAGTGCATCTGACCGAGCTGCCGTTGCAGAGCTCTATAAGAGCAACGTGTCCTTGATCGCCACGAGCGGCCCAAGCGCAACCTCCGGCAGCGCCACAGAGGTGACCTTTCAAACCACCAACAATACCGATATTGGATCACACTCTCTGGACATCACATTGCCAGTACCAGGTGACACCAGACTGCTGTCTTATTCGTCCTCAGCTTGGGTCTGCTCGCAGAGCGCAGACGGAGAAAACATTCAATGCACGACCCCTGTGCTGGCCGCTGGCACTCAGTCAGGGGTCTCCCTCAACCTGAGAGCACCAAGCACACCCGGCGAAATTCAGCTTGATGCACAACTTACCAGCCGTACTTTGGACACAGATCTGACCGACAATACAGATTCAACTTCAATCAACATCATAGCGGCAGCATCGACAGCACCGGTAGAGATTGCTAGCAGTAAGGCAGACGCTGCCGAGCCAATCATCGCCAGCGCTCTTGATGGAAACTCTCTGACCAACTCGGCTAGCGGTGGTGGCAGTAATGACCCACAAGGGTTAGCCCTGCTGCTACTTATGCTGACCGCCACTGGTTGGTACCGCCACAAAGCCTACCCACAGGTAAGGAAAGGTAATAACTAGAACTGAGGTGCATGTCGGCATCTTGCAGCAACAATCTACTGGGAGCTTATGGTAGGCTCTCGGTAGATGAATAGAAAAATTCTTATTTCCTGACATGAAAATTATGATCAGCGTCGGCGAAGCGTCGGGCGATATGCACGCAGCCAATGCGCTGCAGCAATTAATAGATGTCAGCCAAGACACCATTGAAGCATTCGGCATGGGCGGGAAACGGCTTGCTGCGTGCGGTATGGAGCTAACAGTTGACAACCAACATCATGCCGTAATGGGTTTGGTTGAGGTGCTACACAAATACCCACAACTGCGCTCTAATCT
>JALZUX010000143.1 GCA_023301405.1 Granulosicoccaceae bacterium
ACAGCCGCCAAAATACCGATGATCGCAATTACGATCATCAATTCGATTAGTGTGAAGCCTTTTTGAGCTTGCTTGTACATATACCTGTCTCCAGAGAAGTATAAAGAATAAACGTTTAAAAACATTGAATGGGCCTACGCCCTTCAATTCGTGTATCGCCTATTCAAATCGAAACTGAATAGAGCTTGTGGAGACAGGTATGGTTTTATACTGGGGTAGGAGTCACCAAGGGCGTTATTTTCATTGAAAATAAAGGCTTAGCACAGTTTGTGAGAAGGTTCAGTTTTTTGATAATTCAATAATAAGTTGTTGTGTATTAGCCACGGATGCTGGAAAACAATCGTAAATCGGGGTGCTCTGGATCTCTGGATTGCAGCTCTTTTACGGTCTCGGCCGCCAGTGAACGGTTCCCCAGTGCGATATAAGCTTGAGCCATTAAGGACAAGCCATCTGCTGAAAAAGGGCTGTCGGGGTACGACGCCAACATAGTATTGACCCTGTTGATAACCGCAACCATTGCGCTGCGCTTGAAGTAGTATTCTGCGGTGGCCAGCTCGTGAAAAGCCATCTCGCTTCGTAGCAACGCCATACGCGCTATTGCGTCTTCCGCATATTGGCTGTCGGGGAATTTGTTGGCCAGTGTAGAGAAATCACTGAATGCTACTCTAAGTGCGGATTGATCCAGCCGATGCAGTTTTCGCGGCACCAGACCCTCTGTGAGAGTTTTGCCCCGTGAAAAATTAGACAGCCCTTTCAGATAATAGGCATAGTCAGATTGCTCACTTTGAGGATACAGCTTCAGAAATCGATCAGCGGCAGCGGTGGCGCTGTCGTATTCTTTTAGTTTGTAGTAAGCGTATGCGATGTCTAATCGGGCCTGGGCGGCGAAGTCACTGAATGGAAAGGTTGCTTCTAGATTGCCAAAGTCCTGTATCGCTGATTCATACTGCCTTTTGTTCAGCAGTGACTTGGCTTTCTGGTAAAGCTCTGCGGCTGATCCCGACTCTGTGTTTTCTACCTCAACCTGGACTGCCGACGGACCGGGATCATCTTGCTTTTTTGTGTTGCTGCTACAAGCGCTCAAGGTGATGGCGATCGCTAAAATTGTCGGTTTGGCTAAGTTCATTTCCGCTAAGGCTCGATTATTGGGTCCAGAGGCATCATTATATAGAGACACGGTAGGATAGCGCCTTGCGATCCTGTCAGTCTTCTAAAAATGGATGGGGTGTCCGTCATTACCTTGCAAAGAATTGAAATTCAGATTCCCGCCGAAATGGCCGGCAGTCGGCTGGACCGGGTGACATCCGAGTTGATCGATGATTTTTCACGAGCGCGGCTGCAGATCTGGATAAAGGACGGCACCATCACCATTGACGGCGAAGCCGTAGCGCCACGTCATAAGGTGAAGGGTGGTGAGTGGCTGGTCGCTGATTTGCCAGAGGCGACCAAGCCAGACAGCACTGTGGTGGCAGAGGCCATCGCGTTGGATATTCACTACGAAGATGATGATTTACTAGTGATAAATAAGCCTGCTGGTTTGGTGATGCACACTGCACCAGGAAATTACGCTGGAACTCTGCAAAACGGCTTATTGCACCATGATCCAGCACTTGCGGGTATTCCAAGAGCCGGTATTGTGCATCGACTGGATAAGGAAACCAGCGGGCTGGTGATGGTGGCGCGAACCCTAAGTGCTCATAATAGTCTGGTGCAGCAGCTACAAGATCGTACTGTCCACCGCCACTACGATGCCATTTTGATTGGTGTGCCGGTTGCCGGCGGCACTATTGACGAACCCATTGGACGCCACCCGGTGGATCGCAAGCGCATGAGTGTCAACGAGCGTGGTAAGCCTGCGATTACTCATTATCGATTGGCTAAGAAGTTTAAGCGTCACAGTCATGTCACAGTGAAGCTTGAAACCGGCCGTACTCACCAGATACGTGTGCATATGGCGCATATTCGGTTTCCGTTAATTGGTGATGTAGTTTATGGCGGGCGGAGACAAATACCAGGTGGTGTCAGTGATGATGTGAAGGCCGCTGTGATGGCTTTTCCACGACAAGCGCTCAATGCCACAGAGCTGGGCATAGAGCATCCTTCAAGTGGTGAAGAGATACAATGGTCTGTGCCTTTGCCAACGGATATGCAGCAATTACTTGATGTGTTGGGTAATGACTCGTGAAGACAGTGTCGGGCAAATACATTCTGCCTGACTGGCCTGCTGTGCCGCACATAAAGGCGGTTAGTACTACAAGGTTAGGTGGTTGCAGTGAAAAACCGTACGACAGTTTTAACCTTGGTGTTCACGTTAATGATAATCCTGAATTTGTTGAAGCTAACAGGAATCAATTGCTACAGGAACTTCAGCTTCCAGCTGCACCAAAATGGCTTGATCAGGTTCACGGTATAGAACTAGTTTATTGTGATCAAGCGTCAATGGGAGGGCTTTCTGCAGATGCCGCTTGGACCGATCAGCCAGGTTGTGTGTTATCGGTGATGACGGCTGATTGTTTGCCGGTGTTACTGGCATCTGAATCAGGTGACATAGTGGCTGTTGTTCACGGCGGATGGCGCGGTCTTGTTGATGGCATTCTACAAAAAACCGTTGCCGAACTTCCTGTGTTGCCTGGCGCGCTTCGCGTATGGTTTGGGCCAGCGATCGGGCCTGCGAGTTTTGAGGTTGGCTCTGAAGTCAGGGAGGCATTCTTGAATCAAAACTCTATTTTTCAAGACTGCTTTATTCCATCTAGCCTGGCTGCTGATAAATATTTTGGCAATATTTTTAAGCTTGCTGAACACTGTTTGCGCAATGCAGGTGTTACTCAAATCAGTGGTGGAGGAATCTGTACCTTCAATGATAAAAAGCGTTTCTTTTCTCATCGACGTGATCATGGAGCCACTGGGCGCATGGCCTCTTTAATCTGGATTTCAAGTTCTCATTGATCAAAGTTGACTAGTTGATTTACAACGCGTAAGGCCTCATATCATTGTCATTCAAGAGTAATTATTTAAGGGCAAACCTATGCGAATGGATAAACTGACCAGTAAGTTCCAGCAGGCGCTGCAAGACGCTCAGTCCCTGGCATTAAGCCGTGAACACCAATTTATTGAACCCACTCACTTGTTGATTGCTTTCCTTGATCAGCAGGGCGGTAGTGTCAGGCATCTTCTAACCCAGGCCAATGTTGATGTGAACGGTTTGCGGTCAGAGTTAGGCAAGACGATCGATCGCCTTCCACAGGTATCTGGCGCGGGCGGTGAGATGCATATCTCAAAAGAGCTTTCGCGCCTGCTTAACAGTACTGATAAGTTGTCGCAGAAAAAGGGTGATCAATTTATTGCCAGTGAGTTGTTTGTGATCGCTGCGGTCCAAGAGAAAAGCGCTGAACTGAGTAAGATGATTAAGCAGTTTGGTGGAAGCATTGTGCGCATTGAAGAGGTGGTCGAATCAGTTCGGGGTGGGCAACCGGTGGCTGATCAAAATGCGGAAGAACACCGCCAGGCGTTAGAGAAATTTACCATTGATCTGACTGAAAGAGCCGAGCAAGGCAAGCTTGATCCGGTCATTGGTCGCGATGATGAAATTCGCCGTGCCATTCAAATATTGCAAAGACGCACCAAAAACAACCCGGTCATGATCGGTGAGCCTGGTGTGGGGAAAACGGCGATTATTGAAGGCTTGGCGCAGCGCATTATAAAAGGTGAAGTGCCAGAAGGGGTTAAGGGCAAGCGTTTACTCTCACTTGATCTGGCAGGGTTAATTGCGGGAACGAAATTCCGCGGTGAATTTGAAGAGCGGTTAAAGGCACTATTAAATGACTTGAGTAAACAAGAAGGTCAGGTGATTCTTTTTATTGACGAAATTCATATGATGGTCGGTGCGGGTAAGGCCGAAGGATCAATGGATGCCGGCAATATGCTTAAGCCGGCGTTGGCGCGTGGAGAATTACATTGCATTGGAGCCACAACGCTTGATGAGTATCGTGAGTACATTGAAGAAGATGCCGCACTTGAGCGTCGCTTTCAAAAAATACTGGTTGACGAACCCAGCGTCGAAGATACTATTGCCATTTTGCGCGGCCTAAAAGAGCGCTATGAAGTCCATCACGGAGTAGACATCACTGACCCCGCCATCATTGCTGCGGCAACGCTTTCACATCGCTATATTGCTGACCGGCAGCTGCCTGATAAAGCCATTGATCTAATCGATGAAGCGGCCAGTCGAATCCGTATGGAAATTGACTCCAAGCCTGAGGCGTTAGATATTCTGGAGCGTCGAATTATTCAGCTTAAGATTGAACGCGAAGCGTTGTCAAAAGAAGAAGACGACGCCTCACTTAAACGCCTCGCCGAGCTTGATAGTAAAATTGAAGGCAAAGAAAAAGAATTCTCTGATCTTGAAGAAATCTGGAACGCTGAAAAAGCAGCGGTACAAGGGACAACGCATATCAAGGAAGAGCTTGAGCGTGCAAGGGTAGAGCTTGAAACAGCAACTCGCGCGCGTGATTTTGAACGCTTATCAGAGTTACAGTACGGTCGAATCCCTGAGCTTGAAAAGCAGCTGGACGCTCAGGCAGACAATGCAGAGCAAACCGAGTTTCAATTGTTGCGAAGTAGCGTGTCTGCTGATGAAATAGCTGAAGTTGTCGCGCGCTGGACCGGAATTCCGGTTAATAAAATGCTTGAAGGTGAGCGTGAAAAATTACTTCGAATGGAAGATGAAATTGGGCAAAGAGTCATTGGTCAGGTTGAGGCGGTAACATCGGTGTCTGATGCTGTGCGCCGGTCACGCGCGGGGCTTGCGCCACCAGAGCGGCCAAATGGATCGTTTTTGTTTCTGGGTCCAACCGGTGTAGGTAAAACTGAGCTCACTAAAGCGTTGGCTGATTTTCTATTCGATAGCTCTGACGCTTTAATACGCATTGATATGTCTGAGTTTATGGAAAAACATTCGGTGGCACGTCTTATCGGGGCGCCACCGGGGTATGTGGGTCATGAGGATGGCGGATACCTGACTGAGGCTGTTCGCAGAAGGCCATATTCAGTCATTCTTCTTGATGAGGTAGAAAAGGCACACCCTGATGTTTTCAATGTTTTGCTGCAAGTGCTTGATGATGGTCGCCTGACCGACGGGCAGGGCAGAACGGTGGATTTTCGGCATACGGTTATCGTGATGACATCAAACCTGGGCAGTCATGTTATTCAAGAGAAGGCAGGCGCTGCAAATTACAGTGATATGAAATCATCGGTAATGGAAATTGTGGGTCAGCACTTCAGGCCGGAATTTCTTAATCGAATTGATGACCTTGTTGTATTCCACCCGCTAGAGCAGAGCCATATTCGTAAGATTACCAGTATTCAGGTGGATCAACTGGTGAAGCGCTTGCGGGCAACTGGTATTGAAATGGAGGTAACAGATAGTACGTTAGACATGCTGAGTGATGCCGGTTTTGATCCCGTTTATGGTGCGCGTCCACTACGCCGAGCAATTCAAAACTTACTTGAAAACCGACTGGCTCGTGAAATTTTAAGTGGCGCTTTCGCGCCAGGTGATTCCGTAAAGGTTGACTTCGATGGCAGTGATTTATTGTTTATCGAAACGACGATTGTGGAAAATGAAACAGCTTAGTTGTGGTTGTTATTTTCCAGCCTGAACAACTATGGCGGTAATGTTGTCTCTGCCGCCGCGTTCAAGGGCAAGGTCAGTCAGTGTTTTAAGGGTTTCTTCAGCGGTAATGCATTCCATGCCGCTGGCGATTTCTTCGTGAGAGACGTCTTTAAATAAGCCGTCGCTGCAGATCAGGTAGCGGTCACCCGGCTCGGCTAGTGAGTAGATGGTGTCTAGTTGTAAGTCACTATGTACCCCAATGGCCCTCGTGATAATGTTTGATGACGGGTGTTGTTCCATGTCTTCTTTTTTGAGTTCGCCCAGTGTGACTAACTCTTGCACGAAGCTGTGGTCGAGGGTTAATTGTTCAAGTGTGTTTTTGCGATATCGGTATATTCTGCTGTCACCGGCCCACATAAAAAAACAGTGGGGGTCATGTACAAACATGGCGGCAACTGTTGATCCCATCATTTTGCCGTCTGAGTGTTCACGACAAAAAGAATTTGCCATGGTGAGGCGATGTTCGATATCACGAACATTTGCTTTCATGTCTGTTGATTGCTTAAAAGTGACGAGCTGATCAATGATGGCGCGGCTGGCTTTGTCGCCATAGCTGTGACCGCCCATGCCGTCGGCAACTACCCAGAGTGAATTTTCCCGGGCGTCGAGGTGAGCGTCTTCGTTGACCGTGCGAACATAGCCTGTCTCAGATGCGCTGACAGAATGCCACGTGAGGTTTCGATTTTGGGCGTCAGCGACAGACGATAATATGTTTTCTGCGCTGTTCGTGTGTCCATCATTGGCCATGAAGTTTATTCGGCTTGTGCTAGTTGTAGCAATACACAATCATTGCGCACTGCTGCATGTATAATTCGGCAATCCAGTCTTGTTTTCAGCAGTCTTGTTATCGCGTCAGTGATAGGTTCGCGGTCACAGGTCTGCGGGTATTATAGACCATTTCCATTCATGTCATTACAGGAAAATTCCCTGCATGAAAGTCCGTACTCGATTCGCGCCCAGTCCCACAGGCTATTTGCATTTGGGTGGTGCCCGTACCGCCTTATTTAACTGGTTATTGGCGAAAAAAATGGGCGGTGAGTTTGTGCTTCGGGTAGAAGACACCGATCGCGAAAGATCAACCGATGAATCAGTCCAGGCAATTATGGATGGTATGCAATGGTTGGGGCTCGATTACGATGAAGGGCCGTTTTTTCAGACCAAAAGGTATGATCTGTATCGGGATATTAGCCGTCAATTATTAGAGTCAGGTCATGCTTACCATTGCTATTGCAGTAGAGAGCGGTTAGATGAAATGCGGGAGACCGCTACCCGTGAGAAGCGTAAGCCACGATACGACGGCACCTGCCGTCACCGTACTGAACCCGTGCCGGGGGTTGAGCCTGTGCTGCGATTTAAAACACCTGAAACCGGTTCTGTGGTTATCGATGATCTGGTCAAAGGAACTATCGAAATTGAAAATGCCGAGCTTGATGATTTAGTTATTTGTCGGTCTGACGGCAACCCTACATACAATCTGACGGTAGTTGCCGATGACATTGATATGGGTATAACGCATGTGGTGCGGGGTGATGATCACATCAACAATACGCCTCGGCAAATACACATATTTAATGCGCTGGGTGCGCCGTTGCCAAAGTTTGCCCACTTGCCCATGATTCTTGGTGATGATGGTAAGCGAATGTCTAAAAGACATGGTGCGGTGAGTGTAATGCAATATCAGGCAGATGGCATTATGCCGCAGGCATTATTGAATTATCTGGCTCGGCTTGGATGGTCTCACGGTGATCAAGAGCTGTTCAGCATGAAAGAGTTGCGTGAGCTATTTGCGCTTGAAAATTGCCAGCGTTCAGGCTCAGTGTTTGATAATACAAAGTTGCTATGGGTCAATCAGCAGCATCTGTTGAAGCTTGATGACCAGGAATTGGGTGGTATGCTTGAACAAGAACTCATTGGTTCACAAACAGATCTTGCCTCAGGGCCCGCGCCGGTAAAGCTTGCTGCGGTGTTGCGGGATCGTTGCCAGACAATAAAAGAAATGGCAGATCAAAGCAGTATTTACTATGTAGACGAGGTCGCTTACGACGACAAAGCCGCCAGCAAACAGCTGCGTCCGGTGGCATTACCGGTGATGGTTGCACTGGTTGATCAGTTAACTTCAACGGACGATTGGCAATCGTTAGCGTTGAAGGATGGCTTGAATGCACTTGCTGAAAAGCTTGAAATTGGCTTTGGCAAAATTGGTCAGCCCTTGCGGGTGGCACTGACTGGCGGTAATGCCTCGCCAGATATTGCAGACACGCTGGAGATGATCGGCAAGGACCGTTCTATTGCAAGAGTGAAAAAAGCTGTCGCATTTATTGAGCAGCGAATTGCTGCTAACTGATAATTTTTAACCCAGCCAATGTTGAGAAAAAACAGCTGTTGCAGCTTGTTTTCCACTACATGTTGGTTTTCAAATGGTTAAAGTATCTATATGTAGCTAAGAGAAAGCTGGCGCACGTAGTGGTTTCTGTGCGCCGGTTAAGGGCTGCAGTGAGCAAGGGAGTAGGGTGTGTGGCACAGTTTTATCAAAGAATTGCGCCTCCCGGATAGATTGTTTATTGACACCAGCCTGAACTGTGTTTACGATCTGCGGCTGGTCGTTTGGGGCTATAGCTCAGCTGGGAGAGCGCCTGCATGGCATGCAGGAGGTCGGCGGTTCGATCCCGCCTAGCTCCACCAACGATCCCTTCTCTTTTAAGTACTCCGTCAGGAGTCTTTCGGCGGTTTGTTCAGATGGAATTCCAGCTCCATCAGCTTAGTTGCAATCCTGTTGGCGTCAACTTGGTAAGTACCTGCGCTGATCGCGGCCTTAATCGCTTTTACTTTCTCTATATCCACTACTGGCTCCTGCTCGATCTGGGTTGATAATTCCCTTGCGCGGCGGTTTAGCGCTTCCACGGGATCATCGACAGCTAACGTCTGCTGCTTCCTAGGGTGCTGGTTTCTTTTTTTATTTTTTTGTATTTCACCAGCGGTGTTGAAATCGATCTTGTCGGAACTTTTCTGCGGTGTGTCTGTAGTTGTGTCAGTGTCCATAGTCAATCCACATGAGCATCGATTTCGTGATGCGGGATAACGGCCATACTCCCCCCTTCTTTACGAGAATATGCTGATCAGATGACTGAGCTTTTGTGGTCAAGGTCTGAAGGCCTGTGTCAGTTGGATTAATGCTTACGAAAAGTAATATAGACTAAGTTTCCCAAAAAAACAGTACTTTATGGCGGAGTTTAACTGGCTGGGGGCATCTCCGTCATTGCACGGATCGAAGCATGGCTCTAAAATCAGTGGACTGCATCACATTCACTTGGTCTATCAGGTTTGGCTGAAACGAGTAGTGATCGAG
>JALZUX010000144.1 GCA_023301405.1 Granulosicoccaceae bacterium
ACTTGAACACACACGCTGCCCTTTACCGTCATAACCTAACTGTGTTGTTTTTATAACCGCCTTACCACTCATTTGATCAAAAGCAGATTCGATATCTGCAACATCACTGATCAGGCAAAAGTGATTTGTAGGCAAATCATGCTGCCTGAAAAATGTCTTTTCACGAATGCGGCTTTGTGCAATTTCAACAGCAACCGGCGGTGGTGATACCGGCACATGCTGCTGCAAAAACCGTAAACTGGCGGCGGGCACATTTTCAAACTCTGTGGTCACCGCATCGCAGGTATTGGCAAGCTCTGCCAGCCCGGCAGGATCATCATAGGCATAACACAAGTGGCGGGTAGCAACCTCGGCTGCAGGACCAGTGACGGCCGGGTCAAGTACAGTAACCCGGTAACCCATTTGCGTGGCAGCATGAGCAAACATGCGGCCCAACTGCCCACCCCCCATCACGCCAAGCATGGCACCCGGTAGCAACGGTTTAAACGAATGTTGGGTCACACTGGCAACTCCGCTGCAAGGGCCTTATCACGCTGCACCGCTCTGAATTCAGCAAGCTTATTGGCTAGGTCAGGATTGTGAGTTGCTAACATAGCGATCGCAAACAATGCCGCATTGGCTGCACCGGCATCACCAATCGCAAATGTGGCCACCGGAACACCACGCGGCATTTGCACAATCGACAGCAGGGAATCATTACCGTTAAGGTGACGCGACGGGACAGGCACACCCAGCACTGGTATTAGCGTTTTTGCAGCCAACATACCCGGTAGATGCGCAGCACCTCCAGCACCGGCGATTATGGCTTGCAAACCACGGCCTGCTGCTTCTTCAGCGTAGCTGTACAGGAGATCAGGTGTGCGGTGCGCAGACACTACCCGGCATTCGTGATCAACACCGAAGGATTGCAGCACGTCATGGGTATTTTTCATTACGCCCCAATCACTATCGCTGCCCATTACCACACCAATTAAAGGATTCTGCATCTGTCCTTGCCATTCGTTAAAATGGCAATGGTGACGAAATTCACCGATCAACGCCACCGCTATCGAAAGAAAAACTGGAATTCACTTGCCCAATTCAACCCGACATACAGCTATCGCGACCACAACGATCAAATCCTTGCCGCTGATTCACCAAGGCAAAGTCAGAGATCTGTACGCGGTTGGTGATGACCATCTACTAATGATCGCCACTGATCGCATTTCTGCGTTTGATGTGATTCTACCGCAACCTCTGGCAGGCAAAGGAATTCTGCTGACACAGATCGCTACTTTCTGGTTCAGCCTAATGGGTGATCTAGTGCCTAACCACCTAAGCGACAGCTTAACGCTGGAAGACATTCTGTCAGACCCTGCCGAACTCGCACAGGCAAAAGACCGGTCAATGATCGTCAAGCGCCTGAAGGGGTTGCCTATAGAAGCGGTAGTACGTGGTTACTTGATCGGGTCAGGCTGGAAAGACTACCAGCAGAGCGGAAGCGTTTGCGGGATCACGCTGCCTGCCAACTTACAGTTAGCGCAACAACTGCCCGAAGCTATCTTCACTCCGGCCACCAAAGCAGACGTTGGTGATCACGACGAAAATATCTCGTATCAACAAATGATCGATACCATCGGGCTTGGGCACGCAGAGGAAATAAAGCAAAAAAGTCTGGCTATTTATCAACGCGCAGCCGCTTATGCACAGCAACGCGGCATTATACTAGCCGATACAAAATTTGAATTTGGATTAGATGAATCGGGAACAATCACCTTGATGGACGAAATACTCACACCGGACAGTTCAAGATTTTGGGAAGCGGACTCATGGCAAGCGGGTGCCAGCCCCCGAAGCTATGATAAGCAATTTGTCAGAGATTACCTGGAAACACTTGATTGGAATAAAGCGGCTCCCGGGCCGAATCTCCCGGAAGCAATACAACTAAAAACAATACAGCGCTATCAGCAAGCCTACAGCAAGCTCACTGCTGGCTAGATCAAATAGGCAGCCTATGGAACCTTGGGTTAATGCAAGCTACTCCGCCTTAGACGCCTGATAAATCGCGTCAATTGCAGTGTCGAGCTGACCATTAAATTCATCATCAGACATTTGCGCTGTTAAACCTTCAACCAGCGCACGTGAGAAACTTGCGACCATACGGGGGTTTTTCGCCAATCTACGATTCGCCTCGTCTCTGGCATAACCACCAGACAAAGCTACCACTTTGACCATATTTTTATGATCAATGCACTCTTTGTAGTGCCCCGGAGTTTCAGGTAACGTCAGCTTAAACATCAGTTGCTGATCATCAGTGAGTGCCGCAAGACCATTCATCAGGTGCGTTTTCAGCATGTCTTCAGCTTTCTGCTTATCAGGGCAGTTGATGTTCACTTCAGGCTCAAGAATCGGCACCAGGCCCTTGGCAATGATTTGCTTGCCTACTTCAAATTGCTGCTCAACAATTTTCTTAATGCCCGCATCGTCTGCCTGATTAATAACCGAACGCATCTTGGTGCCAAAAACACCCTTGGCTGCAGCACGTTCAAGCAGTGAATCAAGCTCCGGCATTGCCTTCATCAGCTGCACACCGTTTGCTTCATCTTCAAGACCTTTATCAACCTTTAAAAAAGGCACTACATTTTTTTCAGACCACAGATATTCGGCCGAACCTTTTCCATCGATGTCTTTGTCCATTGTACCTTCAAACAAAATTGCACCGATCACACGCTCACCACTGAATGCCGGGGTCTTTACGATACGGCTACGCATCTGGTGCACAACCTCAAACATTTCATCATCGTTTGACCAGTTGTCTTCCGTTAGGCCATATTGCCCCAGTGCTTTGGGCGTACTTCCACCGCTTTGGTCGAGTGCCGCAATAAACCCGGACTCCTTTCGGATTTTCGCTATTTGCTGCTCGAATTCGCTCATTTTTCATCTCTCACTTAGTAATGATCAGTCCAACTGAAAAGCAACTGTAAATACAGTCAACTATTATCGATGTTAAATCAAGTTAAATTGTTTTAGATTCAAGATAGAGGCCAAGCCACTAACAAAAAACTGTCATGTGACTAACATCTCTAAAAAAAACAATCCAGGCGTCCAGAAATAGCAAACTGCTGTTCAACTGCGCCGACTACAGCCTGTTTATCGGCAGCAATAGAAAAAACACTGCAACGCATGTCATGACTAACCCGCATTACTCATGGAATGGTAAGCATATCGCGCAGAGATTTTTTAATAGGGGATCTTGTTCTTGCGTCCCTGTTGTTGGTAATGCTGGCTTATTGCTAGTTGCTAAAGAAAAATCCCCTGTGGAAGCA
>JALZUX010000145.1 GCA_023301405.1 Granulosicoccaceae bacterium
CCCGGTTATTACGATCAAGCCCGCTAAAGAAGAACAACACTTCGCCTCTGTTGATAGAAACATTCGGCTCAATATTTCACACCGGAGTTCAAGACCCCTACTCACGACATTGACCCGCCACTAACGAGTGCCGGGTGGTTCATCAGTAATCAGCCTTTTACCCATACTAACGACATCATCAATGCTGTACCCGCAGCTTTTGTAATAACCAATAACGTTATCGTTATCGCTGCGGATTTGCAGATTCACCTTTGGACAGCCTATCGCCACAAGTCGTGCTTCCAGCGCCCTGACTGTCTTGCGCCCCAGCCCGGTACCCTGTAACTCAGGATCAACGGCCAGATAGTTCATCCAGCCGCGATGTCCGTCGTAACCCCCCATAACGGCAGACACGATGGCGTTGTCTTGCGTACCGACAAGAAAAAGATCAGCACCCACCGACTGCTTGCGCAGAATATCAAGCGCTGGATCATTCCAGGGCCGCAATAACCCGCAGGCTTGCCATAGCGCTATGACAGCCTGTTCGTCAGCGGGCTGATAAGCCCTGATAAATGTCATAGCTGCCCTATTCGATGATGGCGAGTAACTCACCGGTTTCTATCTCGCTGCCCGGCTTGACTAGGATCTCTTTTATCTTTCCAGATTTCTCAGCATATAGCGTTGATTCCATTTTCATGGCTTCCAGCACCATCACAGTTTGGCCTTTTTCTATTTTCTCACCCACCTTAATGGCAACGTTAACTACCATGCCCGGCATGGCCGCGGCAATATGATTTTCATTGCCTGGATCTGCCTTGCGATGTGAGTCGACTGAGGATGTCAGGTTTTTATCAGCGACTGTGACTTCTCGCGGCTGACCGTTAAGTTCAAAAAACACAGTGCGTCGGCCGTCAGAATGTGCATCACCCACCGTTAAAAATTTAATGATAAGTGCGCGACCCAAGTACTCATCAATAACGATTTCTTCACCGGCGCGAAGACCATAGAAAAACACCGGCGTTGGAAGCGCGCTGGTGTCATCGTATTTTTCCTGATGATCAACCAGCTCATCAAACACCGACGGGTACAACGCACTGGCGATGGCATCTTTTAGCTCTGGTGCATCAAGACCGCGCTTCTTTAATGCCTCTTTTACAGCGTCAAAATCTACCGGCTCAAGCGTTTGACCCGGCCTTCCTCTCATTGGTTTTTCACCACGTAGGATGCGATTTTGCACTTTCTTAGGGAAGCCTTTATACGGTTTGCCCATCATGCCGCTAAACAGATCAACCACAGAGTTAGGGAACGCCAGTTCACGTTCAGGGTCCATTACGTCATCGATTGAAAAACTATTGGCCACCATAAACAAGGCCATGTCACCTACAACTTTTGAGGTAGGGGTTACCTTAACCAGATCACCAAACAATTGATTCACTGCTGCGTAGGTATCGCAAACGGTAGTCCATTGGTCAGCTAAGCCAAGAGCACGGGCTTGCTCATATAGATTGGTATATTGGCCACCAGGCATTTCATGCTTATAAAGGTCAGCGGTTGCCGGCAGTGTTTCACTTTCAAACGGGGTGTAAAAATCACGTACTGAGCGCCAGTAATCTGCGATGTTATCGAGCTTTTTGGTGTCGAGCTTTGTATTTCTTGGGCCAAACCTCAACGACTCTGCAATAGTGTTCAGGTTTGGTTGTGAGGTACCTCCAGACAATGGCGCCATCGCCACATCAGCGATATCAAGTTTAACACCGGCAGCATTCAGGATAGCGGCAGCCTGTATACCCGCCGTATCGTGGGTATGAAAATGTATGGGAATATTGAGCTCGCTTTTCAGCGCCTTAGTTAGCATGACTGCTGCATCAGGCTTACATAAGCCACCCATATCTTTTATACATAATATATGAGCGCCCATATCTTCGAGTTGTTTGGCCAGATCAATATAATAATCAAGCGTGTACTTGTGGCGGTCAGGGTTAAGAATATCACCGGTATAACAGATAGACGCTTCACATAGGCCACCGTGCTTGCGAACACTTTCCATGGTGACTTTCATGTTAGGCAACCAGTTCAGTGCATCAAACACGCGGAATACATCCATACCGCTGTCGATAGACTGCTTCACAAATGCCTTAACCAGGTTATCGGGGTAGTTTACATAACCAACAACACTGGACGATCTGACCAGGCATTGAAACAAGATATTAGGAATTCGTTCTCGAAGAAGCTCCAATCGCTGCCATGGGTTTTCCTTTAGGAAGCGCATTGATGTATCAAACGTTGCCCCACCCCACATTTCAATAGAAAAGAGATCTGGACAGTCATGTGCATAAGTAGAGGCAATATTGAGCATATCGTCTGTGCGCATACGCGTTGCAAATAACGATTGATGAGCGTCGCGGAAAGTGGTGTCTGTGAGCAGCAAACGTTTCTGCTTGATGATCCACTGACTGAAATCGTCCGCACCCATCTCTAGAAATACATCACGGCTGCCCTTTGGCAATTTTGCACCAACTGCAGGCTGTATCACTGGTATTAGATCGCGGCGCCTTGACTCGGGCCGATTGGCGACTAGTTCATTGCCGTTTACAGCGACATCAGCAAGATAAGTCAGTACCCGACTGGCGCGACTGGGGCGGTCGTTGAAATCGAACAACGACGGAGTGTTGTCGATAAAGCGAGTGTCACAACTACCGTCTCTGAAGGTTGGGTCATCTAGCAATCGCAGCAAAAACGGTATGTTGGTTTTTACACCACGCACTCGAAATTCATTAAGCGCTCTTTGCATTCGAGTGACAGCACGTTCAAAGTTTTTTCCACGTGCACTTATTTTAACCAGCATTGAATCATAATACGGAGTAACCACAGCACCTACGTAAGCGCTACCGGCGTCTAACCGAATACCAATACCACTGGCTGACCGGTATTGATTTATTCGACCGTAATCAGGCATGAAGTTATTGCCCGGGTCTTCCGTTGTGACCCGGCACTGCAATGCAAAGCCAATAGTACGAATATCTTTTTGGCTGTTGATACCTATACTTTCGTCGCTAAGGCTGTCTCCCTGCGCCACCAGAATTTGCGCACGAATGAGATCCAACCCGGTCACTTCTTCGGTGACCGTATGCTCCACCTGAATTCGCGGGTTTACCTCGATAAAGAAAAACTTGCCGCTGTCCGCATCAACCAGAAATTCTACGGTGCCAGCATTTTCATAGTTAGCTGTGTTGGCTATTGCGCAAGCAGCCGCACAGATTTCATCGCGCAGTGCCGGATCAAGGTTAGGCGCTGGTGCGATCTCGACCACTTTTTGATAGCGGCGCTGAACCGAGCAATCTCTTTCATACAAGTGCACCAGATTACCGGCCTTGTCACCCAGAATTTGCACTTCTATATGGCGTGCATTGCCAACAAAGTTTTCAATGAAGACATCAGTGCTGCCAAACGCGGCGTTTGATTCTCTTTGAGAGGCCTCAAGGGCCTGCTTGAATTCGCTTTCTTTTTTCACTACCCGCATACCGCGACCACCACCACCGTGAGCCGCTTTAAGCATCACGGGGAAACCAATTTTCTTGGCTTCCTTCATACCGGCTGCCGACGTAGAAATGGCTTTTTTACTGCCACCGAGAACGGGCACTCCGGCTTTTTCTGCTAACGCACGTGCGGACGTTTTGTCCCCCAGTGAATCGAGTGTTTCTGTGGCCGGCCC
>JALZUX010000146.1 GCA_023301405.1 Granulosicoccaceae bacterium
TTTTTTAGATCTTAGTTATTTTTTTGCCTGAATCGCAGATTTCTGGTGGATGCGCTAAGGCTTATCCACCCTACGGGTTCTGCGTTTTTTTAGTAATACAGGATGTGCCATGGTCAATTTTTCTGTAGGCTCAAAGCACTAAATCTACATCCAACCCATCGCGATAAAGCCAACAGACGACACGTAAAATAACAAGCATAGCCTTCTGCCGTTGCAAAGGTGTTACAGAAGATGGCTCTGTAAACAACAACGGCGTAGAGCACTTCCAGAGAGTGTGTTCAACCGCTGTTGTCGGAAACCGTAGAGACTAGTTGAATCTGCAAAGTACGTAAAACTACGTATTTCTATACCGAGTTGTGCCGATTTCTCCACGGCCAGTAAGTCGTTAGTCTGCCCTCTCGGTTTACGACAACAGGTTCACTATGAAAAAGATACTTGGTATAGCGCTAGCTTCGGCTGCGCTCCTCGGTAGTTCAATCGCTACGGCGGCAGAAATTGAGCTTAAACTTGCCCATACATGGCCAAAGGGTTTCCCTATTTTTGCAACGTCGGTTGATGACTACGCTGAGATGGTTGGTGAGATGTCCGATGGGCGGATTGAGATTAAGGTCGACAGTCGTAATAAGCACAAAGCCGCGTTTGGTATTTTTGACTTTGTGAAGAACGGCCAATACGACATTGGGCAGTCAGCGTCATATTATTACGGTGGAAAAGATCCTGATACGCTTTTCTTCACCACCATGCCTTTTGGCATGACTGCGCTTGAACAATACGCATGGTTTCATGAGGGTGGAGGCTTAGAGTTAGCCAACGAAGTGTACGCCAAGCACAACATCGAAGTGATGACTGGCGGTAATACCACCATGCAAATGGGCGGGTGGTTTCGCGACGAAATTAAATCAATTGAAGACCTGAAAGGCTTGAAAATGCGTATACCGGGCTTTGGTGGCAAGGTCATGGCGGGCGTTGGCGCTGTCCCAACGAACATCCCACCAGGGGAGCTCTATCAGGCACTAGAGCGGGGTACTATTGATGCGTTAGAGTGGGTTGGACCATCATTAGATTTGAGAATGGGTTTCCACAAAATTGCACCGTTCTATTACACCGGTTGGCACGAGCCCTCCACTGAATTGATGTACTTTTTCAATAAAGAGAAAATGGATTCTCTTCCAGCGTGGGCTAGCAGCATTTTGTTAAATGCGGCGAAACTGACAGGCTTTAATATGACTCTACAGTCGCAACATGAAAGCTCTGAGAATTGGGCGGCGATGAAATCAGAGTATCCAAATATTGAAGTGAAGAACTTTCCTCCGGAAGTCATTGAAGCACTTCGAAAATCTAACAACGATCTAATAACAGCCGAAGAATCCAGAAGCCCGCTAGCCGCAAAAATTGTTGCCTCACAGAGTGACTACCTGAAAAAAGTGCGCCGTTGGACTGAGATCGGCGATTGGTCTTATCTCTCGAACGTGGCAAACCAGGCTAAGTAAGCGCTTTTTGTCGAAGTGCGCTACCGAACGGCGTGCTTCGACAATACGCTAAATATAATTGCTCGTATTTTACTTATTTACCCTCCTAACATTTAAAGCAGAGTCATGCGTCAAAGCATAATAAAAATCATCGATGCGATACTTATCGCCGCTGGTGCAGTAGCTACCCTGTTACTTATCTCTTTGGTAGCCGTTGTTAGTTATAACGTTATTGCCAGATACTTATTCGATGCGTCGTCTATCGGGATAGAAGAACTAGGTTGGCACTTTTATGCCGCCATGTTTCTACTTGCCATTCCTTATGCTGTACATAGTGATTCGCATGTGCGAATTGATTTGATACATGAAGGGCGTAGTGCAGAGTATAAGAGAAAGGTTGAAATTCTAGGTACCGTGTTGTTTCTTTTTCCGTTTGCACTGGTCACCTTATACTTTGGTTGGGAGTTCGCGTTTCAGTCGTTGTCGTATGGCGTTATACCAGAGTCTGTAGCCGATTTTTTTCAGCAGTTAGCAACAACTGGCATAGGCGAGAAAAGTCAGGACCCCGGAGGGCTAAATAATCGGTTCATTATCAAGGGGGTTATTCCGCTGAGTGCGTTTCTATTATTTCTTGCAGGCATAAGTAAAATCCTTAAGCTCACAGGGGCTGCTCGTGGCGCATCGTAATACAATTTTTGCAAATTCTTGCACCACATCTTTTGACTTTGTGTACTTTTTAATGGGTGTTAATGACACTAGAGGCTCTCTATTATGATTGGAATATCAATCTTTGCACTGGCCTTGGTTTTATTATTACTCGGTTATCCTGTTGCCTTTACCTTTGCGGCAGTAGGGATTTTATTCGTTATTGTTTTCTCAGATCCATCGCAGTTAGCGCAAATACCGTATCGAATCTATTCAAATATGGGGGACAACGGCGAGGGTATTGTGCTAATGGCCGTGCCGCTATTTGTATTCATGGGCTTGATATTGCAGCGTTCAAACTTAGCCGATCAACTACTGCAATCAATGGGAAAACTGTTTGGCAGTGTGCGAGGTGGGTTAGCGATATCCACTGTGTTAGTAGGGTCTGTTCTTGCCGCATCAACAGGTGTGGTAGGCGCGAGTGTAGTAGCGATGGGGTTAATCTCGTTACCGGTGATGCTACGCCATGGCTACGATAAGCGATTGGCAACGGGAACTATTTCGGCAGCCGGTACGCTTGGGCAGATTATCCCCCCCTCCATCGTATTAATTGTTCTCGGCGATGTATTAAACGTGCCCGTTGGAGATCTTTTCTCCGCAGCACTGTTACCGGGCTTGATATTGATTGGCAGCTATGTTCTTTATATTCTAATTTACTGTCGGTGTAGACCTGAGACAGCACCCCCTGTACCAATTCCAGACGGCGAAACCCGTGGCCAGGTTATCAGGCAAGCACTACTAGCTATTGTGCCACCTTTGGCGCTAATTCTTGTGGTGCTAGGTTCTATATTCACTGGTATTGCTACCCCAACGGAGTCTTCAGCATTGGGTTGCGTCGGTGCGATTTTACTCGCCATTGTGTACCGGTCATTTTCTTTAAAAATGTTTTGGGAAAGTGCACATGAAACAGTAAAAATTACAGCAATGGTTTTCGCTGTGCTGCTAGGCGCTTCTCTATTCTCTATGGGGTTTTCCTATAGCGGTGGAGAGGAAGAAGTTGAAAGACTGTTGCTGTCTATCCCTGGAGACAAATGGGGTTTTCTACTGGTTATTATGGCTTTTATCACTCTGCTGGGATTCTTTCTCGACTACATTGAAATTTCCTACATCATCCTTCCTCTTATCTATCCAGTGGTACAGGCATTGGATATCAATATGGTTTGGTTCGCCATACTCGTTGCAATGAACCTGCAAACATCATTTCTTACGCCGCCATTTGGATTTGCGTTGTTTTATTTAAAAGGGGTAGTGCCAAAGTCGGTTCGTACCAGCGACATATACAAGGGCGTTGTTCCTTTTATCATCATTCAGGTCCTTGTGTTGATGACACTATTGTTTTATCCAGGGCTATTTAATTTGCAAAGTGAAGCCGTCAGTTTGTGGTAACGACTAGCGTTTGCCGTAACAGCTGCCTATTGGGAAAACAATCACTAGATTTACAATAGTTCTTCGTGTGTATTCAATGCCTAAGTCCGGGCTATTTCAAAAAAATTCAAAGAGATACGATTTTGATAGATTACGTTTTATGGCTTGACAAGCTATCAATGGATGACGTGCCAGTCGTGGGCGGAAAAAACGCCTCCTTAGGGGAAATGATCAGTAACTTAACGACGGCGGGAATAGTAGTCCCTGGTGGCTTTGCCACTACCGCTGATGCTTTTCGCGATTTTCTTGCCCACAACGGCCTCGATAAGTACATAAATGATCTGTTGACGGATTTGGATAT
>JALZUX010000147.1 GCA_023301405.1 Granulosicoccaceae bacterium
TGGCAGGGCGACACTGAGAGAGTTCGTGTCGATACCGGCGGCGCCCCTCACCTCGGCATATGGGCAAAGCCCGGAGCACCGTTCGTCTGTATTGAACCATGGTTTGGCTATAGTGATCCGGTTGATGTCAACGGCAACTTTGCTGACAAACCAGCACTAACCTCACTAGCCGCCGGAGAGACATTTCAAACCGATTGGAGTATTCAACTACCATCAGTTTAACGGTGACGATATATTAATTGTCAGTGGCACTTCGTCGTCAGGTTCAACCGGCGGTGTCCCACCATCACCACCACCGTCCGATGATGAGCTTGCACTAATCAGAAGCCCCACAGCAAGTGCACCCAGCCCTACATAAAGCCACTTCGAACCCACACCGCCATTGCTATCGTTACTCGTCACATCAGTCGTTGACGGTTTTGCAGTAGGCGGTAGCTCAAGATCTCGCACTAAAGGAAAAAACGGAAATCCTTTAAGAACGCGATTACCACCGGTGTCCGCCGCCTCAATATAATATTCGATTTTTGACTGCCCCAATTCCGTTTCAATACTTGCTGCAAAATTCGCCGTCCCGGCTACCTGAGCCATAGACACTTTCTGATAGTCACTGTTTGTTGTACCACGGTAATGAAAATCGACGTATTCAATACCACGATCATCGACCACGAGCGCGGAAAACAATTGCAACTGACCAGCAACACCAATTTCCAGTGACTCATGGTCTATAACTGGCGGATCGATGTCCAGCGCCGACGGCACTACTTGCGCCTGTGCAAAGGCAAAACTACTTTGATTAAACACAAGCAGCATACCCAACAACGCAACAATGATGCGTTGGCTAGAACAAACGGTTTGGTTTACAGAACTGATGACCTAACTCCAACGCTGCAACTCTAGCAGCTTAGTTTCTTGTATTCGTCATGACGCTATCATATCTAGGCGACGCGATCAATCTGACCTGCCAGCCACAGCGCCGCCGTTGATCTTTACCAGCTGATTTGCGCCCAGTTGTAACGTTTCCTGACAAGAGATAGCTTTGTATCCTGATACGAGGACGACGGATAGACTACATCACCATTGGGCAGCACCATTTTCTCGATGCGTAATGTTGCAGTAGCTCGTTTCGGATCAAGTTTTGGTTCAAGATTTATGATTCGCACTGATATCTGGGTATAACGACCCAGCAGGCTATCAAAAAGCCCACGCCGCAACGATGCTGTCTCTGTAATCTCATTGACAACCGTTGTGTTTCGCGATTCTATCGCACGCTCTAAGGTCTTAAACTGCGAATGCGCATAACTTATTTCATAATCAGATAGAGGCGTGTTCAGAAATTTTTCAGTGGCGACTACACGCTCCTCAATGTCATCAAGATCGCTATCACTGATCTGCAACGCCGTAGCGCTGGCCAGCCACCTTTTTGCCGACTCAATTTCACCCGACTGCAACGCCTGCTCTGCATTGGATAGATACTGACGGTAATTTCGACGTCGTTGGCGCTGGCGCTCATTAGCGGCAGCGAAACGCCGCTGGCTATCCAGCCGCGATTTTTCCTGTATCTTCACCTCGATTGCGGATTGCGCTCGTTGCTTCTCTTGCTCTTCCTGCTTCTCTATAGCAGCCACGGCACTCGCCTTGAGCTCGACAATTTGAGGATCGACGTAGTCCTCAACTTCAAATACTGAGAGCCTTGCAAGTGCGAGTTGATAAGATCTACGATCAATAAGGCTCTGTATTTCTGTTAATTTTTCTTGTCGAGCTGAAAACACTCTTTGTTGCGCCAGCTCCGCCCTAAGAGCAGGAGCACGAGATCTGTCGATACCTTCTACTTGTTCAATCGCTGTATCCGCAAGCTCGAATTTGCCGGTCGCTATGTTGTTTCTAATTTTCTCTACCAGCAGATCATTAATTTGATCAAGCCTGTCTGACGCGTGCTGATGAGTCGAGTCTGCTGCCAGTACTTCTAAATATAATGGTCGGGCCTGACTAACGTGGTCACCACCAACAAAGGCAATGTCTGCACGCAAGACAAGGTCATTTAGCGCTTGCCGTTGCTGCTGATTAGCAAACATTAATTTAGCAGCCAGCGCCACCATCACGCCCACAACAACGACACCCGCCAGCCGCCGTACTCTAAAGACGCGCTGCTTAGGTTTCTGCGGATGCTTGCGCACAATCTCAGGGTTTCGAACCCGCAACTTAGATCGGTTCGACGCTGCAGATTGAATGACTGCGTCATCCAGAGTAACAACCCCGCGGATCGGATCATCTAATTCGACTGTATCTATCAACATTGGAGCATCTACCGCCGTGCGCCACTGCGATAAGCTTTGCGGCCGATCTTCAATTCTAAATCCTAGCGCCCAGTCAATCGCTTGCAAAAAAGAGTCACCATATTTACCACTGCCTATTTGCATTGCTGGCCGAAGCGGATCCTTAGATTTTTTTACCAGTGCCGCCAAACGACTGATGGGGCTAACCGGCGTTACCCCGCTAATGGCGTAGTACAAGGTTGCACCCAATGAATAGATATCTGTCCATGGTCCAACCATCAGGCCGGCGCCCTCCTGATATTGTTCGAGCGGGGTATACCCGACAGAGACGAACGAGGTGTGCTGAACCTTCAAATCATTTTCAAGCGGCCGTGTAGAGCCAAAGTCCAGCAACACAGGACTGCCATCTTTGCGGATAATCAAGTTGACCGGCTTTATATCCCTGTGAATAAAACCCCGCTGGTGAACTTGATCAAGCCCATCAATAACACTCAACACCAGGCTCTTCAAACGCGATTCTGAAATACCGCCGATACTCTTAACATACTCGTTGAATTGTTCGCCTTCCTCGTATTCCATGACCAGATAAGCCGTATTATTTTCTTCGAATACGGCCATTACACGAACAATATTAGGGTGCCGAAACTTCACCAACGTTTTTGCTTCGCGCAAAAAACGCTGCAGCCCTTCGCTATACAACGCTTTGGCATCATTCGTATTGGCGGTTAACGTTTTGTCTGGTTGGCGCGAAACCAACGGGGCCGGCAGGTATTCCTTGATAGCCACCCTGTGATCCAGGTTGGTATCAGTGGCCAGATAGGTGACTCCAAAGCCGCCACGGCCAAGGATTTTTTCCACCCGATACCACTGAATTAGATCTCCTTGTGTCAGTGCTAGATGAGTGTCAACGGAAGTCATTCGGAATTTAGGTAATCTTAAGGAATCAGGCACAGACACTATAGGCAAAAACGCCACCGCGTGAACCGCTCTTGCACATTTTTAACAAAGCATCAGAGTGAATATTCCCATTTCGCAACCTAGCGGATGAAAATTTACGCCTTTTCTACCTAGTGCCCCCCAGAGACACCCGCGTCTGCGACTCAACCAGACACACCATCTTTCACCCTTTGTACGTGCAGCACACTAACGAATGAGTAAACTCTGCCATCTGGTAAGGAAACTCACCCACGTGAGTGACCCTCGCTACGCCGCTAATTCCGGACAAACACTAGCTGCTTGGTAAATATTAGCAAATCCTGCAAACAAACAATACTCGAAAACGTTGTTACCGCTGCGTTTTGATTAAAAACAGCTGCCTGCACCATTGATAGGGCAATCGCTATAAGCTACAAACAATGAGACACTTAGCGATTATCTATCCATAGATAATCTTTTCACTACTTAAATTAACGGGAGAGGGGGCGATGGACCTATTTACTTTAGACAATCTGATCACACTGCTTTTACTAACAATGCTGCAAGCTGTACTTGGCTTCGACAACTTACTGTACATATCACTTGAATCCAAAAGAGCACCTGCAGACATGCAAGCCAAGGTTCGTAAGTGGGGAATAGCTATCGCTATCGTGTTGCGTATTGTTCTGTTATTTGTCCTGACAAATCTAATTAAATTCTTTCAAGATCCCCTGTTCGGGCTTCAATTGGTCGACAAGCTAGAGTTCGAATTCAACCTTCACGCGGTAATCGTTCTCCTTGGTGGAATTTTTATCATTTACACAGCCACCAAAGAAATTATGCATATGATGGCCATCGAGGAACACGCTAACGGCGATCGCAACAGCCGCTCTGCGGTAACCGTAATCATCTGGATTGTGTTGATGAACCTTGTTTTCTCTTTCGATTCGATACTCAGCGCCATCGCCTTGACCGATAATTTTATTGTCATGGCTTGCGCAATCGTGATTAGCGGTGCGCTGATGATATTTATGGCAGACCATGTGTCAGATTTTCTACAAAAAAACCGCATGTACGAAGTGCTAGGGTTATTCATTTTGTTTGTCGTTGGCATCATGCTTATCTCAGAAGGCGGACATCTAGCCCACATGAAGGTCCTTGGCACCGAAGTGACTCCAATGACAAAAGCCACTTTCTACTTCGTGATTGTTGTACTGGCGTGCTGTGATGTCGTGCAAACCCGCTATCAGCGAAAGCTTCTTCGTGAGAAAAAAGCCATGCTGGCTCAGAACAGCCACAGCTAAGGCTTTACAAAGCGCCAGCAGCACGAACTGCTGGCGCCTTACACTTACTGCAAATACCCTATACGGCTTAAAAAGCTAATAACCCTTGTCGACGACTACCGAACGGGGCATTAGCACAGACGCTAGACCACACAACAGCTTACGATCGCCAAACTCCACCACAGGATCAATTGCCAAATTAGATAATGATCTACTGCAACAACGACAGGTAGCTCATTGCCCGCCCGTAGATATAATTGCAAAACCTACAGGTCACTAGTAAAAGCAGTGACGCAACACCCGACATCCCCACTAACCGCCAACTTCGCGGCCCATAAACAACACGATGACGGCTGCCTACGTCACCAATAGGGCCAAAAAATCACCTGATTGAACAATTGACTCATCCAGAGCGAAGAATCTCGGATCGCTTTGCGATGCACCCTGCCTAATGCCAGCCAGATAATAATAAGATATCCTGCGCTGCTCCGAACCCACCTGATCTCAACATATGAATTCAGCCAGAACCACCTTTGTTGGTACCATCGCTTTTGGCTTTGTTCTTACAATGTCATCCGGCTTTGGACAAACATTCTTTATCTCTTTGTTCAATGAGCACCTGCGTCAGGAGTTCTCACTCAGCCACGGTGAAATAGGCAGTCTATATTTTGCCGGTACATTGGCCAGCGCAATAACCATCATTTGGCTAGGCAAGTTGCTGGACCACGTTGATCTTCGAATTTACACTTTTTGTGTGACCTTAGGACTCTCTATTGCCTGTGGATTCATTTCACTAGTCAGCGGCCCTATCAGCCTGGCGATCGGGTTTTTCTTACTACGCCTGTTTGGGCAGGGCTTATCAGGACACACAGGTATTACCACGGCCTCGCGAGTTGCACAAGGCCATCGAGGCAGAACAGTGAGCTTGGCAGGCCTTGGGTTTTCAGCTGCTGAAGTGGTACTACCATTACTGACGGTGACACTACTCAGCATGGTTAGTTGGCGAGAAGTGTGGCGACTATACGCCGGTGTTGAGCTCGCCCTGATTACTATAACAACGCAACTCCTGCTATGGCGCTATGTAATAGACGCCACCAGTCAACAAGCCACAGCGACGTCAAAAAGTAATACCGATTCGTGGAACCGCAGGCAGGTCGCCCACGATCGACGCTTCTGGCAACTGGCACCCGCTATATTTGCTCCACCAATTATTTCAACCGGGCTATTTTTCCACCAGCAAAGTCTGGCAGCCTTTAAAGAGTTCGCTTTTTCAAGTTGGGTAACAGGTATTGCAGCCTATTCATTAGCCGCGGTGTTAACGTCACTGATAGCCGGAGTCGCGGTAGATAGGTGGTCTGGCGCTACTGTGGTAAAACTTTACTTACTGCCATTCATTTGCGCATTAATCATCGCTGCGTTCGGCAATTTCAACTACTTACCTATGGTTTACTACTTCCTTATTGGTGCGACTGTAGGCATCGCAACGCCAGCCATAAGCGCTTTATGGCTGGAGCTATATGGCCCGGCACATATCGCTTCAATTCGATCTCTTACTCATGCACTAATGGTATTCGGCACCGCACTCGGGCCAGCAATTTTTGGGCTGCTACTGGACTACGGCATTGAATGGAGTTCAATTTTAATTGCTTCGGCAGTGTGGATGGTCCTCACTACTATATTGTTGATCAATACCCGACTGCACTGGATCAGTAAGCCGTTAACCTAAATTGCATTAATCAAGCGTACTGTTTCAACTAAATGCACAGTTGAATAGACTGTTCACAGCGCATTTTTTTAGCATAAAGTAATAAAGATGCGCCTTTTTTACAAAGAATCGTAACATCGCCATTCAACCGGAAACTGCATTAAAATACGCTACATCGGCCCGTTCAGTTTCGATTCACCATTGATAACAATTGATAACTTGTCTTCATCAAGAGCGTTTCTATGCCGATGTACTGCTAAGGTCAACAAATCTCCCTCACAACAAAAACCTGACACGACCCCAACAAGGAAAACTTATGAATTTTCAGTCAACTAAAACTGCAAGGCTTCTTTTGTTAATTAGCGTCTTGCTCTTCAGTCCATTGTTTTTTACTTCAAGCCTGGCAATGAGCGCTGTTGTCGTCGACATCAATCAAGCTGACACGGCCACTATGATCGCCAACTGGAAGGGAATTGGTGAAAAGAAGGCCAAAGCAATTGTCGATTACAGAAAGAAGAATGGACCATTTTCCGACATCAATGATCTAGCCAATGTGAAAGGGATAGGTGATGGATTGATCAAAAACAATAAAAAATACATGTCAGTCAAAGGCGGTGTAAAAGCCACTCAAAAATCAACTTCAAAAAGCACTGCTACAAAAAGCACTGCTACAAAAAGCGCCAGTTCAGCAAAAAAGTCTACCACTAAGAAACCGAAGGCAGCAAAAACGACTGCTAAAAAAAGCACCAGCAAATCGAGCACCAAGAAATCGAAGTCTAAAAAGTCTAAAAAACCTTGCACAGACAAATCTAAAAGTGCCGATTGTAAAAAGAAAACCAAATAACTAAAACTACCGATAGACAAGCAGCATGTTTAGACCTGCTAGCCAAACACCAACGGGTTGGCTAGCAGGCTCAATTAATTTGCAGAGTTGTAAAACATCAGAGTCCCTCTTCCTCTGCTAACTCATAAATAACTGACGCCTGTATAAGCCGCAGCACGTCCACCTCATAGACATGATTAAAATACTCGTTAAGACGCTTTACTGAATTATCACCCTCTTCTAGCAATACCAGAATTTCACCTTCAATTTCCCCCTGTTGGGATTCTGTGACTTCACTTTCAATTCCCGTCAGCGCACTTTTTAAAGAAAGCTTTCCTTGCTTAATTAAATTGGCCATTGCGGCCACTACTTTTTCAGGCGCCAAGCCACTTTGAAGCGCTAGGTCAGCAACACCTTTCACGCCTTGGTCCAGAACCGACACCAGATCTTGTGCTGTTGCTCCGGCGTTCGAAGCCGGCTCACTTTCATTTCCCCGGTTGTTGATCACATCTAGAAAAATTTGACCGTATTTTTCAAGCTTTGCCGCACCCACTCCGGAAATTGCTGCCATGGCACGCAAATTAGCCGGTTGAGCTTCTGTCATTTCCATTAGAGTCGCATCGTGAAAAATGACATAAGCCGGTAAGCCCTGCTCGCTGGCAACAACTCGACGGGTTTCACGCAATCGCTCCCACAACTCGTTGTGTTCAGCGGAAACACTGTTGCGTGTAGTTCGGCTTTTCTTTCTAGTCGCAGGCTTAGCCTCGTGGCGAAAATAGATTTCCTCATCACCCTTGAGTACCGGCCGAGCGGCCTCCGTAAGCCTTAAACCACCACGGCTCTCCATATCGGTGGTCAATAACGATCGGGCTATTATTTGCCTGAACACACTGCGCCAGGTATTTGTATCATGCTCTTTACCAACGCCATACACTGATAGTTTATCGTGGCCAAAACGGCTTATGCGGTCGTCGGCAGTTCCCTGTAATACGCTAATCAAGTAGCTTGTGCCAAACCTTTGGCCTGTTCGATACACAGCCGATAACGCCTTGCGGGTAGCTTCCGTGGCATCCCACGTTTCAGGTGGCGAAATACACGTATCGCAGTTACCACACGCCGTATCACTGTTTTCGCCAAAATAAAGCAGCAAGGTTTTACGTCGGCATTCGGTAGCCTCACAAAGGCCTGTCATTGCCGTTAGTTTATGGCGTTCAACCTGAATCACATCCAATGAGGCATCAGAATCATTCAGCATTTGCTGGAAAGTAATGGTGTCTTGAAGACCGTAGACCATCCACGCTACTGACGGCAGCCCATCGCGCCCTGCTCGACCGGTTTCCTGATAATAAGACTCAATGCTTTTAGGCATATCAAGATGCGCTACAAATCTGACATCAGGTTTATCGATCCCCATACCAAAGGCAACAGTTGCCACCATAATGATATTTTCTTCAACAATAAAGCGCTGCATATTTGCACTGCGTTGATGACCGGGCATACCAGCGTGATAGGCCAGTGCGTTAAAGCCCTGATCAACCAGATAGCGCGCCGTGTCTTCGGTTTTTTTACGTGATAAGCAATAAACGATACCGGTAGCCAGTGGATATTCGCTTTGAATAAACTTCAGGAGCTGGGTGCGCGGACTGTTTTTAGCTTCAATTCGATACTGAATGTTGGGTCGGTCAAAGCTGCTGATAAAAAGCTTTGCACGATCCAGTCGCAAATGGGTCTTGATGTCTTGCCGGGTATTTTCATCAGCTGTTGCCGTCAAGGCGATACGTGGGATATCAGGGTATTGGTCAGCAAGCTGCGATAGCTGCGTATACTCCGGCCTGAAGTCATGACCCCACTGTGAAACACAATGCGCCTCGTCTATAGCAAATAAAGCTATTTGCAAATTCGCCAATAACGCACTGCCACCGGAAGTCATTAGCCTTTCGGGCGCCATGTACAACAAATCAAGCTCACCTGCCCTTGCCTGTTGTTCTATATCCCGCTGCTCACTGGATGACAAACTTGAATTAATAAAGGCGGCCCGTACACCGTTTTGTCGAAGTTGTTGCACTTGATCCTGCATGAGAGCAATGAGTGGCGACACTACAATGCCGACACCGTCTCGCAAAATGGCAGGGATCTGAAAGCACACACTTTTGCCCCCTCCGGTAGGCATTAGCACCAGAGCGTCTTCCCCGGCAATAACACTGTCGATGATCGCCTGCTGCTCCCCACGAAAGCTGTCATAGCCAAAATACTGGTGTAGGCACTCTGCAGGATCAAGATTTTCGATAGCTAGACTCATTTTGAATTACAGCACTTTTTAACGGGTTGGTTTCAAGATATAACGATTTACGCTATGTACGGTATTGCACTGAATGCACTTTTCCAAACAGTTGAAAATGCGCGCAACACACTCATAACTTTGGAAATAGTGCGAATTCAGCACAACAAATATTTGCCGACAGCCTACTGCTGGACGAACACTCGCCCCCAATCAGCGCTGTATTTATTGTATCCCTTGCCGCTATCCCCCCAGCAACAATTTTTTTGCATAATCGGCGATAACTCACCTTAATCGGATGCTGGATGGTGATGAGAACAACAATCAACCTAAAACTGTCTGCAATTGCGATTACTCTCGCGTGGAGCCTTGCTTCTTGCGGTGGCGGTGGCGG
>JALZUX010000148.1 GCA_023301405.1 Granulosicoccaceae bacterium
TCGTTAAAGAAGAACAACTATTCGCCTCTATTGATCGAAATATCTGACTCGAAATCTCACACCCTCGCAACGACCCTAGTTCCCGGACAGGCTCCTAGGCAAAAGTTCTGCCGCGTTGCACACGGTCCGGCTAATTGAGCACAGCCTAAACCGATCGCTACGCCTGTTAAAACCTTTTGCCAAACTAACCCCACAACATTTGACATCAACTAACTTTTTAGTTTTTCATTATGTTAGAACGACACTGCAAGGAAGTGCACTTAAAATCAGGATCTCCCAGCATCACCAGCGACGTTATCCAAAAAGGGGCCAAAGCACCTTCCCCGGAATATGAAAGCAATGAATCTCAAAGCCAAAGACACCATGACGGGCCGCATCAAAGATTAATTGACATGCCTTTTTGTAAAATTTAGCGTTAGTGAGTACAGCCAATCAACAAAAAATTGACGCTTGAGCCCCGGTAACATTCTTAGTTAGGAAAGAGTATTGGACCACTACCTTGCATCACTTCCAGTTCAATACTTCCTTTCACAAACGTCGATAATTTCTATCGCGCCTTTGCAGCTTCTTTGTCGCTTAATTTCTTCGCTAAGAAAGATATTTGATTAACATCCTTCGCTTTACTTCCAACACTACTACAACTTATCACGCAGCGTGTACCACATCATACCCACGGCCAACAAAGGCAGGCGAAGCATTGTCCCCCCGGGGAATTTATGTGACGGTACACTCTGCATAACATCAAAAGCACCAGCCTGGCCATCCACGGCATCTGCGATCAAAGAACCCGCCAGCGTTGCCATTGCCACGCCATGCCCTGAGTAACCACCAGTAGACAATACATTTCCTTTGATGCGAGAAAAGTGTGGCATGCGATTCATTGTTATTCCAAGCGTCCCGCCCCATGCATAGTCAAGTTTCACGCCTTTCAATTGAGGATAAACACTCAACATCGGTTTCGTTACCAAACCGGCTATATCCCCCGGGAAGCGATATCTATAACTTTCACCCCCACCGAACAGCATACGTTTGTCCCTGGATAGGCGAAAGTAATTAACCACAAATCGTGAATCAGCTACCGCGTAGTTATTTTTAATCAATGCAGTGGCGTCAGCATCACTAAGAGGCTCAGTGGCCACAATGTAGTTATTGATGGGCATCACGTGTGAAGCAATCTGTGGCTGTAAACCGCCAAGATATCCGTTACAGGCAAGCGCTACATAACGCGCTTTAATAGAGGCTTGCCCGGTACTTATAACAGCAGGCTCACTGGTTTCCATAGTGGTTACCCGTGAATTCTCAAACACACGAACTCCAGCCTGTTTCGCAGCGCCAGCCAAGCCCAGTGCATAATTTAGCGGATGAACGTGAGCAGACCCTTTATCCAGCGTGCCTCCATAATAACTCTCTGACCCTACCTCTTCACGAATCTGCCGCTGATCAAGAGTTGATACCTGATCATAATCATAGTCATTTCTGAGTTTGTCGGCTTGCTTGTGGCTATCAGCGACATAGCGCTTGCGGTGATCAGCGTGAATGATTCCCCGAGTGTAATCGCAATCAATACTGTAAGTGTCAATTAAATCTTTAACGAGTTGCGTCGACGCCAAAGACAACAACCACAATTCACGCGCGCGCTCGAGACCAACCATGCGTTCGAGTTCCGCCTGACCAACACGCTGGCCAGTGCCTACTTGCCCGCCATTTCGACCCGAGGCCCCCCACCCCACGCGATGCGCTTCGAGCAACACAACATCAAATCCTTTGCGCGCCAGATGCAAAGCAGCCGATAAGCCGGTGTAGCCGCCGCCGATGACGCAAACGTCGCAAGTGAGATCACCCTTAGCCGTCTCAAAAGGTTCGTGTGTATTTGCAGTAGCCGCATACCAGGACTTTGGATACTCTCCCTGACGATCATTAACCGTTAGTATATCCATCACCATAGACGCCCTATACCTGAACTACTATTGTATCGCTAAGCAATTAAGCGGACTTGAGCAAGCCAGCGCTCTTCACTTGCTTGTAGGTTTTATCCAGCGCCTGTACTGCTCGTTCAATAAGAGTGTCTATCTCGGGCTTAGTGATCACCAATGGTGGTGAGATTATCATCTTGTCGTCCACCGCACGCATCACTAAACCGCTCTCGTAACAGGCCACTCTGCACATAGTCCCAACATGACCTTCTTCTCCTGCAAACGGTGCGCGTGCAGCCTTGTTTGGTGTCAGTTCCAACGCTCCCATCATGCCGCAAATTCTGGCCTCACCTACCAATGGATGATCAGCTAATTGGGACCATTTTGATTCCAGGTAGGGCGCGGTTTCGTTGCGCACTGTCTCGACCACTTTCTCCTCAGCCAGCAAACGCAAATTTTCACTTGCTACCGCACAAGCCACCGGGTGCCCGGAATAGGTGTAGCCATGATTGAACGATCCGGCTGCATTAACAACATTGGCAATTTCGTCTGAAACCATCGAACCACCAATTGGTTGATAACCAGAACTTAAGCCCTTGGCAATCGTCATGATGTCGGGCTTGATATCAAACGTTTGACTGCCAAACCAATTGCCGGTTCTGCCAAAGCCGCAGATGACCTCATCAGCAATTAAGAGAATGTTTGCATCGTTACAAATGCGCTGTATCTCTGGCCAGTAAGTACTGGGCGGAATTATCACACCACCGGCCCCTTGCACGGGCTCGGCTATGAATGCGGCCACTGAATCAGCGCCTAGGCGATTAATTTCGGCCTCCAAAAGCCTGGCGCGCTGCAAGCCAAATTCTTCCGGGCTCAGATCACCACCTTCACCATACCAATAGGGCTGTTCAATATGAATCACATCAGCAACAGGCAACCCACCTTGAGCGTGCATGGGCTTCATACCCCCTAGACTGGCACCGGCCATTGTTGATCCGTGGTAAGCGTTCTTTCGACTGATTATTACTTTCTTGTTTGGCTGGTCTTTGGCCGCCCAATAGTGGCGTGCCAACCTCATGTTGGTATCGTTAGCCTCTGAGCCCGAGCCTGCATAAAACACATGGTTCAGTGCACCCGGCGCAAGTGTTGCCAAAGTGGCAGACAATTCAATCACCGGCGGGTGTGAAGTTTGAAAAAATGTGTTGTAGTAAGGAAGCTGCTCCATTTGCGCTGCCGCAACTCTAGCAAGTTCCTTTCTGCCGTACCCCAGATTCACACACCAAAGCCCCGACATGCCATCAAGGTAGTCATTGCCTTCAGAGTCTTGTAGAAATACCCCATTGGCACGCGTGATAATCAGCGCGCCTTTTTTATTCAGCTCGTCACCATGTGTAAAAGGATGTAGATGATGCGCTGCATCTAACTTTTGAAGTGTCGCAGTGTCTTGGATGTTTTTATTCATTTTTTATATCTAAAGTGATTAGTGTTAAACCCGAACAGAGTTATTTACATCAATACCGTTGCGGCGATCTATACGTTAACCATAAGATGCTCACGCTCCCAGGTAGACACCTCGCTATGAAACTCCTCAAGCTCTGCGTACTTTAGAGCTTCATAGACCATGCAAAAATCTTCACCTAATACCTTGCGCAATTCGGTAGCCTGAGCAAATTCTTCAAGGGCATCATCAAGGTTACGGGGCAACAACGCGACATCTTCAAACGCCTCGCCTTTTTTCTCAGGGTACGGTGACAATTTATTAACCAAACCAAGGTAGCCGCAAGCAAGGCTAGAGGCAATGGCAAGATACGGATTACAGTCCATGCCAATAACGCGATTCTCTACACGACGTGCTTGTGGCGGTGAAATAGGAATTCTAAGCCCGGCACTACGGTTATCTTCTGCCCACTCGATATTGGTTGGTGCACTACCGCCACCTTGAAATCGCCGATAAGAATTTACATAAGGCGCAAACATCGGCACCGCGGATCGCAGGTGTTTCTGGATACCGCCTACAAAATGAAGAAACGCTTCGGCGGGGGTGCCATCTGGTTTAGAGAAAATGTTATCACCACTGTGGATGTCAACAACACTCTGATGGATGTGCATTGCACTACCCGGTTGCTCTTTCATGGGCTTTGCCATGAAGGTTGCAAATTTTTGATGCTTCAGTGCAGCCTCCCGGATAGCGCGCTTAAAATAAAACACCTGATCGGCAAGATTAAGCGCATCACCGTGTTGCAAATTGATCTCAATCTGACCGGCACCGCCTTCCTGTATGATGGTGTCTAACACGATACCCTGAGCCTCAGCGTAATCGTAGATGGTGTCGATAACAGCACCAAACTCCTCCACAGCGACCATAGAATAGGGTTGGCGTGAAGCCCCACGTCGACCAGATCGCCCCATCGGCGGCTCTATCGGTTCATTGGGGTCAATGTTGGGCTTCGTCAGATAGAACTCAATCTCTGGAGCCACTACTGGTCTCCAGCCTTTGTCTTCATATAATTTCAGCACTTTTTTCAGCACATTTCGTGGGGCCAGTCCAATCGGCTCGCCTTCACGGGTGTAGAGATCATTAATAATCTGGACGGTTACTTCATCTACCCAAGGCACCGCACAAGCCGTAGATAAATCTGGCTCTAGCACCATGTCTGACTCTGTCCACTGATCCTGGATATTCATGTCAACGTAGTTGCCGGTAATCGTCTGGTAGAAGATAGAAACCGGTAAAAATGAACTCGCTCCCTGAGACCATTTATCGGTTTGCATAGACTTGCCTCGCGACATGCCGATCATATCGGGCACTATATATTCGACCTCCTCTAGTGTCCGTCCATTCAGGTATTGTCGAAACGCCGCCGGCATTTCTGCCGCTAATGCCGCAATAGTGTTAGTGCTCATCGAGGGTAAGCTGCTCTATTCCAGTGCCTGCCAGGCCAGTGGGCAGGGTAAATGTGGGTTCTCATTTATTTGGTCATATTAAACATCAAAAAAACAATTTGATCAAATTATTCACCAGCACTGGCTTTCACGCACAATATCCAGACCTTGTTGAATGTCACCACGAATTGCGTCGCCTACACCCGCATTATCACTATCGCGCAACGCGCTGAGCGCTTCATCGTGCAAATCAACCAAATTCCTGGTGCCGTATTGACCGCTCACAATCCGCGACAAAGGGCCATAGCGAAGCCAAAGCGACTCAGCGAGCGGTTGCAGCACCTTAGAATCAGCATGGCCATACAGGGTAAAGTGAAATAGCCAGTTCTGCTTCATGTAGCCGTGAATATCCCCACTATCAATCGCCTTATTCAGCTCCACATCTATGCGCATTAGATCCTCAATATCATCAGGAGTCATGTTCAGCGCCGCCCTTTTTGCCAATTCAGGCTCAATACTCAGCCGGGCAAAGCCAAGCTCAGAAAAACGCCTCTCACCAATAATCGGAACACACACACGCCGGTTGCCTTGTAATTCCAGGGCCCCTTCCGCGGTTAATGTTCTTATTGCCTCGCGCACCGGGGTCATGCTGACTGCTAACTCATTCACCAAACCCTGAATGGTGACGGCCTGACCCGGCACAAGTTCGCCAAATAGTATTTTCTCACGCAGCGCTCTGTAAATGGTTTCATGAGCAGGCATTTTCACTGGGGTATCCAAAATATCCTTCATCCTCCGTAATGGTGTGCAATTACAACCGCACTGGCCTGGAATCGTTAATTCAGTATGACAGAGCTTAATTTGCTCAATAGTATGGTAGGGCCAATCCAATATTTGATCAAATTATTTTTCAGCACTTCTCTCTGTCAAACCCAGTAACCTGTCTCTGGTATCCATTCACTTTTACACGTAGGACCCTGTAAATGTTTAAATTTTGAATTAACGCTATTGCCGCCGTATCCACCGCCGGTATCTCTACCGCCCACGCCGAAGAGGTCCGGGCATGTAACTGGTCAGATTACATTGACGAGTCCCTGCTAGAGCAATTCACAGACAAAACCGGCTTCAAGGTGGTCTGCAATGTACTAGAGACAAAGCTACTCGCCGGCAGCATTGGCTACGATGTAGTCCTTTATCAGAGATCCATTTAATTGACTTGAAATCCATTACTACTTATGCCGATTCTTGTGAACTAACAGTCCTACAACAGCAACAGCATCAACTAGCATTACGCCACTGGCTTTCCAGGCAGTAGCTAGAGTGAGATAGTAGCATTGGCGTAAAACTAAGATTGCTGCAGGGTTCTGCACAATCATAATCCGACTAAAGTCGAGCGAAGGGGCACCATGCTTTCAGGAGTTTGTGTAGGTACTAACGATATTACCGCTGCCAGTATTTTCTACGATGCAGTGCTGGCAACTATCGGAATGAGCTGTACATTCCATGCAGAACACGAACGTGGCTATGCAGGTGCAGACGGAAAAATCACGCTATTTGTGATCAGCCCTTTCAACGAGCAAGCAGCCACCTGCGGCAACGGTACTCAAGTTATGTTCTATGCCCCTGACGCGGAATCTGTAAGAGCCTTTCACACAGCAGCTCTTAGCCATGGAGGCACCGATGAGGGCTTACCAGGGCCTCGCGATTATCATCCAGACTACTACGGTGCTTATGCGCGTGATCTTGATGGTAATAAATTGAACGTCTCGGTAGAAATTTGTGACTAAGCGGCCTTTTCGGCGGCTGCCCTTCTCAGTGACCGCCTCTGTTTAAGTACGGGTTAATTGGCTTTCAAGGCTCTGCGTCATATACGACCGGTGAGCCCCATCTATCTCGGGTGAAGGCCTGGCACTATGTTCAGGCAGCGCTGTATCAAATAGAAACTCGATTCAGAGGCGCACTGGCAATTCTTATTGATCTTAATCGTGCACATCAAGTAACAGCCCGGCTTACTAACAACACTTACGGGTTAAGTGCAGCTGAAACAGACGTCGCTCAGCTACAATATGAATCAATACTTGCGGCGAAACTGATAACTCAATCTCCAGAGTCAGTGCCGAATGCAAAAGCACTAACGGACACACTTCTGATTAACAGACCGCCTGCTGAGTAATTGCGCAATATACGAAATTT
>JALZUX010000149.1 GCA_023301405.1 Granulosicoccaceae bacterium
GCTGACTTCGGTACTCGACGACGGCACAGTTTCTTATGGCAACGCTGGTGTGTCGATGCTTTAAAAGAAGGACTAGGCGAAAATTTCATTGGCACTAGTAACGTGCTGCTTGCAATGGATCACGACCTTGAAGCAATCGGCACCAACGCTCATGAACTACCCATGGTTGCTGCAGCCCTTGCCAGTGACGACGAACAACTGAAACAAGCACCCTATAAAGTACTAGAGAGTTGGCAGAAAACATACGACAGCAATCTTTTAATTGTATTGCCAGATGCCTATGGGACTACACGCTTTTTAAGAGACGCACCAGACTGGATGGCCGACTGGAAAGGCTTCAGGATTGATTCAAAAGAACCCATCGAAGGTGGTGAAGAAATTATCAGTTGGTGGGAAAGCAAAGGTCGCGACCCAAAAGACAAATTGATTATCTTTTCAGACGGCCTTGACATTGAAACCATAGAATCAACCTATCACCACTTTGATGGTCGATTACACACCAGCTTTGGTTGGGGAACTAACCTGACTAACGACTTCCGCGATTGCGCACCCTACCCCAACGACAACTTAAAAGCCTTCTCTGTAGTTTGCAAAGTAACCGAAGCGAATGGAAAACCAACCGTTAAGTTGTCAGATAACCTGGTGAAAGCAACGGGACCTACCTCTGAAATAAACCGTTACCTTAACGTTTTTGGCCGTGAGCAGTTAACATCGACAAACGTTGAAGTTTAACCTACCAATTCTAGCCCATCGGGATTAAAGGTATCTTCCTTGATCCCGCAGTGAAAGCCCTTGTCACCAACAACAGACAAAGGTCTACTCGACAGACTCACCATGCTACAGGTTACTCAGGCACAGTAACCTCAAGGTTGTGTGCCTTACCGCCACCAACACGCTTGGTACGCCTACTCCGGCTTCTCTCCATGCGAGTGACTACAGGAGCGACAAGCATCAAAATTAACGCCGATATCCAATAAAAGTAGCCATTCTGAAGCACTAATTCATCTGATAGCTTAGCCTGAATACCAGTGTAGGTTGCCGCAATCAGAAACAGAACACTGACCCACCAGAACCATTTTAGTAGCGTAATTCGAGTGGGGGCAAACACCAGTAATGCCCAGAACACAAATACAAAGTTGGCAGCTGCCGCCACCAGTGCAACAAAATTCACCACAAAATCAGAGAAGCTCTGAGCACCAAAAAGATGAGCCGTACCATAGCGCAACGTGTAGTAGAAAGTCTCAAGGCCAGTTAATGACCTGGTGTCCCCCACTAGTACTGTGGGTACAAATAGCGAAGCCAGAAATAACGCGCAAGCTACCGCAAAAATAATTTTTCCAAACATTTTAACTCATACCGTCTGCCAAATAGAATTGACGGATTGCCGTGTCATAAAACTAACGGCAGTGTGCCGACAAAATTAATAAAGCTTTTTCGCGCTCTGCTGGCAATACCTGCGGGACGTACACTGGAATAGACGATTTTCAGAAGAGCTGCGCATTACGATCGAACTCATTAAAGAAGAATAACTATTGACCTTTATCGTTCAAAATAGTTGACTCAAATCTCAACAGACACACTGCGACCCAATCCTCGGTCAATATCTGAGTGTCATTAAAGTGACGAATTCAAATGGCCCCCATCAACGACAACTGTGCTTCCGGTCATAAAAGAATCTCCGGCAGACGCTAGCAATAACAGAGCACCATCCAGATCAGCAGGCTCTCCTACACGGCGCTGCGGGACATTACTGATTAGGTCCTCAGACTGGCTTGATTCAAGATAGTCACGATTCATGTCTGTAACAATATACCCCGGCGCTAGCGCATTGACTCGAATGCCGTATCGAGCCCACTCAAGGGCTAACGCGCTTGTCATTTGCTCAAGCCCGGCCTTAGTCACCGCGTAAGACATCACCCCGCCAGACACACGCTGCCCAAGAATCGATGTCACATTAACGATGGCACCATTGTGCTTTATCGATACTAGACGCTTGGCAAATTCGCGCGCCACATACCACGCACCGGAAAGGTTAGTATCAAGCACACTTTGCCACAGGCTTTCGTCTGTATTAATTGCCGACGATGGCTTGGCGATACCAGCGTTGTTTAACAGAATATCAGCTGTAAAGCCTTGCTCAGAAATCTGCGTAAAGGCATGACTCACTGAAGCGGAATCGCCCACATCCATACCAACACAAGTCACTTTAACACTACCGGACAGCTTTTCTTGCAACGCCAGCAGTTTCGGGTTTTTGCTGTCTCTTGCACTTAGAATTAATGTTGCGCCGGCACTGGCAAGGGTTGCTGCGAACTGCTCCCCTAAGCCACCAGACGCCCCTGTTATAAGTGCGGTTTTTCCACTTAAATCAAATGGCGTATTAGTATAGTCAGGTGATTTCAACGGGCTTTCTCTCACGGGTTTTAGCACAACAAAACGCTGAACTGGATCTCAGATCACTATACCCGTACCTACCGTGTGATTTCTAGCGCCGAATACTGCTGCGTGCAATGCACGCCCTCTCGCTATAATTAAATTACTGATCAACACATCACACAATCACTTTTCACGCGATTTGCGTCACTACATATCCCTGTGCCAGAAATTACTCTGCTGGTTCAATTGATACATCGCGTGCAGGCCCTCGGTGGCTGTCCGAGAACAATGATCGACTGCGGGCGCGGCCTTTTGGCCAGCTATTACGATCAATCTCGTCAAAGAAGAACACCTATTCGCCTCGACAAGCGCCTTCTCAGTCAGCCACCCAACGTCAGAACAATATAATAATTAACGTTCCACAAAGACCACTGAGAACAGCAGACTTAATCAATCCGGATACTGTTGCTTGAACAATTTCTGTTCAGTCTGAAGATGAATAATACGGGGATCGTTTTGAAGATAATTAATATAGGTCTGCCATGCTTCGCGGGACTCGCGCCAATCTGTGCTGCGGGTGCTGGTCGTAAACTCGCCGTATCTGCTTGCTGAATAATTTCCCGCTACGTTACTGGCGACAAATTTCACACCAGCTAGCGCCACCAGAGACAACACCACAACCGCAACGCAAGCGGTTTTGAATGCACCGGTGGTTCCCTTGAACTGTTGCTGATCGACAGCCGATTCGGCACTCTGACGGATCAACCCGTCAATGTCCTGAGGTATCGATGGACACTGAGCGTCAAACTCTGAAAATATATCCAGATCACTGACCCGACTGATGCTAATTACCTCACCCACTAGCAAGCCTCCGGCTGACTGCGACGCAAGCGTACCAATGCTTCACGGTGCAAACGATTAACTGAACTGCGCGCCACATCCAGAAACTGGGCGATTTCGTTAAATTCCATACGGAAGCAAAATCGAAGCAATACAATTTCGCGATGGTCTTCAGACAGGGTTTGCAACTGGCGCAGCAACTGAGCATCACTCATGGCATTAAAATCAACCCCTATCCCATTGGGATTAATGGCAACCACATTTTCTGGTAATTCCCGCTCAGATTGCGCACTACGCGATGACCCTGTGTTTGAGCTCAACTGACCGTTCGACTGGTAAGAGGGATGCAAACGAAGATGATCGTACAACCGTGCCCACGCTATATGATGCAACCAGTCACAGAAGCGTATGTCTTTGCTGTACCGTTTTCGACCACGCACGATGGTCATCCAAACGTCCTGGAAAAGCTCGGCAGCAAGCACCTCTTCGCCGCCAGTCCCAAAGTAGAAAAATCGAAAAACAGAGCTCTTATGGCGACTATATAAAGCTTTAAAGCCTTCGCTGTCGCCAGCACTGTACGACAGCATTAATGCACTGTCCGAATTATCGATAGCGGTTTTCTCATTCACTGTCATAGCTGATCACTATTGTTATTTGAGTGCTTCCTAGTCTTGGCAATGATTATCATCACCAGGAATAGTTAGATATAGCAATCCCTCTGCCACACATTGTCACATTGATAACAAATGCTGATTTCTCCAGCCTGGCAACGCCGACTTGGCGAAGTTGTGCGTTCTTTTAAAACGACCTGCTTGATTTGCGACTGCAATCATAGTCAAAACTTTGTCGATCTTGTAGATTGCACGCTTCTAGATTTAAACGCAGAGATAACCCATGTTCCGAGCAACCATCGCCCTTTCACTCTTGTTACTCACAGGATGCCAGAACCTGACCCCGGGGGTAGCAACGGGCTATCACGGCAACGAGCAACTACCTGAATTTTTTCGCGTTTATCACAACAAACACCAAAGTTCCGGTGCTGAATTTCGGGGTTTCAGGAAAGTTAGACGGCATTATTTCTAGCTGGTAAATAATTTGAGGCGGGTTTTGAACCGACAGAAATAACGCCAGCTTTTGCGGCGGTCTATGTGGTGGCGAAATTGCCCTATGATGGCGCATAGCGACATTGCAATTTCGACACTGGGTACACTGGCTATTCAGCGAGGCCGCGATAAATGTGTCAGCCTCGCTGCGTCTGTGCTGTGCATTCTAATTTCCGCCGAAACCACGCGCTACCTTATTTTCGTCGATAGGATGAATAACTGATTCAAACGCCTTAAGTCGTTTATGAATAGACATCAGCTCTATAATTCTGGTCCATGAATTAACGAGGAATTGAAAGGAGTTTTCAACCCGTGAAAATGCCTGATTAATTTGCTGATAGAGACCAAACGTTATCGCTCCCGCCACAAACGTAGGCCCTAACGCAATAAGCGGGATAAAACTTGCGCCTTGCAAATAAGCATAACGGAATATATTGAAATATAGATAGTTAAAATATAGCTTGAAATAGTTTTTTCGAACCTCACCAAATAATTCCTGCACTGTTGGAGGCGCTGCCCGCTCTACGTAATCTTCTCCATAAACCAGTTCCTTCCTGTAGGCCGCTTCAACCTTCTGATTATTAAATTCAAGACCTGGCAAACGATACCCGACTGCAGCTAGCAATACCGTACCGAACGCAGCAGAGAGTAACGCGAGGAAAACCAGTGATCCATTTACAGCACCGATTATTGGGAGTTCCGTCACCTCCTTTGATAGCGTCCACAGCAGAGGTAAGAAAGCGATAAGTGTCATAATGGAACTAATGAACGCCGACCCCAGTGTTTCCATAATACTGGCAAACTTCATGGTATCTTCTTGCACTCGCTGAGCCGCCCCTTCAATTGCCCTAAGGTTGACCCAGTGAGACATATAGTATTCGTTCATCGCTGTGCGCCACCGAAAAACATAATGGGACGTGAAAAATGCGAATAGCACAAGAACCAGTATGTTAGGTACTAATATGTAGAGCAGTGTAAGAAGTCTACCGTAGTAGTCTTCTGCGGTAATTATACTCGTGCCTTTCTCAGACAACGCCAACTGAAGTAGATCGTAAAAATCCCCATACCAATTGTTGATATACACACCAAGTTGAACCTGAAAGTAGGTCACCAGCAGAATAACCGCACTGCCGCAAACCGCCCACCAATACCACTTGTTACGGTCAATAAAAAACCACACGGCACAAAACACCGCGGCCACGATCACAATGTACTGATACAGCCAAACCTTATCTGGATTTAGAAATGGAGGGCGCTGGCCCTCTGCTGCTGGCAGAGCTTCGCGCATTAGACTGAACTGGGGCGCCAATCCGTCGGCGAGCCCATACCAAAGGAACAAGCTGACGAAAAACCAGCCAATAGCCGACAGAACGAATTTCTTCGGCGATGGAAAGAAGGATGCAAACATTTTGTTGACCCGTATTATTAGTTGAAAACCTTCACATGTGACCTAACACGCAAAGGCAAGGCAATTTCTCGACGGCACTGTCCTGACTGATTTGCTTCATACTTCGAAGCGAACACACTCGCAATTTACCCGCCTGAATTTGATTGTTTCAGAGTTCCCAGCGAA